>JBIIAR010000165.1:0-5736 GCA_044239765.1 Microbacteriaceae bacterium | reverse complement strand
GACATAGGCGAATGGACCGTCGACATAGCCCTCCGGTGCCACGGTCGTCGTGCCGATCACGTGCAGCGGCAGGTACTTCGGGCCGTAGTACATGGCGATGTCATCGCTCAGCAGCTGCCCGGCGGTTGCCGGGTCGAGCACGATCGATATGGCGTCACCGGTGGTCGGCTGGTCGGCCAGCTCGCGCAGCGAATCAGTCGACGGCTGCCCCGGAAGAACATCGACGACGTCGGCATATGACGCATCGACGGCAACGACCGTGAGGGTGGTGCCGGTGGTGCCGAAGTCGAGGCCAACTCCCTCACGGGCACGTGTGGCCGAGACGGCATCGACGCCCGGGGTCTCGCGCAGGGCAGCGACATCGGCATCGTCAACCTCGGCGCTCACGCGCGCATCGGCTCCCACGCGCTGCCAGCTGGCCTGCTCCTGGCCGTCGCGCACCGTGGTGACCAGCAGTGCACCGCTGACGGCGAGCGCCGCGCCGAGGGTGAGTGCGAGCAGCGGCAGCACCGCGATCGCAGATCGCGCCCGCACCGCCCCGAGAAGGCCGAGCGCACCGCGTCCGCTCTGCGCAACCGCCCCGATGGCCCGCACCGGGTAGGGGTAGAGCCGAACGACGATGATCGTCACGGCTACCGCCAGCAACAGCGGTGCGAGAGCGAGCAGCGGGTCGATTCCGCCGCTGCGGTTCTGCAGGAGCCCCCGCCCGCGCAGTGAGATAAGAGCCGCCGCGGCGATCGCGACAATGCCGAGCTCGATGACGATGCGCTGCCCGCGGCGGCGGCGTGCCCTCTGCTGGCGGTCGCGGCGGTTCGCTGGCTCGCGCTGACCGGTCCACAGTGATCGCGCGTAGGCGAAGGTCTGCACCGGCGCGGCAAGCAGCGCCACCAGCGCGATGACGATGACGGGCAGAAGGTCGCGAGCTGGACTCAGCAGGGCGACGAGGCCACCGATCGCGGTTCCGATGGCAGTGACGACTGCGGACTCCAGCAGGGCCCGGGCGGTGATCGTCACCACGGAGGCGCCGCGGGCGCGCTCGAGCGCGATGGCTGCCGCACGCTGGGTGACCAGCAGTCGACTGAGCAGCACGAGCACCACGGCCGCAATTCCGATCAGCGCAGACATCATGACCGACATCTGCGCGAGCGCGGCGCGCGCCAGCAGCGGGTAGTCGGCCAGTGCCTCGGGAATGGCCGTCTGCACTCCGATCGACGAGACAGAGTCGGGGGCGAGCAGCTGGCCGTTCGACCGCAGCTTCGCCGCCTCGGCGACCACCGTGGTCACCAGCGGACCGGTGAAGCGCTCTGGGTTGACTGTCATTCGCACGAAACCGTTGAACGGGTAGTCGAGGAATCGCCCCGCCGCGGTCACGCCATCGGGGCTCGCCAGCACGGTGACGCGCGTGTTCGCCTGATACGCGCTGGTTGCCGCGCGCTGGCGAGGGGTCCAGATCTCTGCACTGTCGACCCAGAGTTCGTCGGCGGGGTCTGCAGCCTGCACCAAGCCGACGAGAATCACCGTCGGCACGGGGCGGGGCTCCTCGCCCTCCTCAGTCTCGCTCGGCGGTGCTCCAAGGGAGATCTCATCGCCGAGCTTCACCCCGGCCGCGGCGGCGGCTTCGGGTGAGAGCACGACCTCGACAGGGTCGATCGAAGCGATGTCGCGCTCTGCGGGCAGCCGACCGTCGACGAGCGTCAGAGCCGCGGAGTTCTCGTCGGTGAGCATCGCGATCTGCATCGACAGCACCCCGTCGCCCGACCACGGCTCGTCACCAACCGCACGCACACTGGTCTCAGCGCTGAGCACGGTGAGGGTTGACGACGTGTACACCGAGGCGAGGCCCTCCGGCAGCTCCCCCGGGATCGTCTCGGCCAGAGCGATCATGCTGGGAACCGTTGTCAGTCGCGCTCCGGGGCGGGGCTCGCCGACCGTCACCGAGACCACCACGTCGGCGGTCGACCCTGCCGATGCGACGGCTTCGCGCGCTCCCTCATCCAGTGTGTCGAGAACGAGGCCAGGTCCGATGAGGCCGAGCGCGGTCGATGCGATCACCAGCACGACGATCGTCAGCAGCTGCGGCAGGTCGTGGCGCGCGCGGCGCTTGACCAGGAGTCGCTTCATCGCTCATCTCCCCGTCGAAGGGCGGAAGCCGGTTCGGCCACTCGCTGCACCCGAGCCGCGATCAGCACAATGGCAGCGAGCACGATCGCGAGTTCCGCAGCGAGTAGGGCAATATCTGCGCTGGGCACGATCACCTGCACCGCGGGCACCGCGGGGGTGCCGTCTCCGGTCACACCGACAAGCGGCCCGACCAGGTAGGCGAGCAGCACACCCAGCCCGATGCCGAACACAGTGCCGAGCACACTGATGAGCAGCGACTCGATGCCGATCACCGCCACCAGCCTGCGGCGTGAGAGCCCCACCGCCCGCAGCTGCGCGAACTCGATCGCGCGTGAGCGCAGTGACCCGGTGGAGTGCACGGCGAAGCCCACGGCGGCGAGCGCGGCTGCTCCGAGAATCACCAGCCAGAGGGACCCCTGGGTTGCGACCCGCAGTGGATCCTGCTGCATCGCGATGCCAAGCAGCTCAGCGCTTTGCGGAGTCACACCCTCGTACTGCACGGCCAGGTAGGGAAGGTACTGCTCTGCCTCGCCCTCGGGCAGATCGAGCCACCACTCGCGAACGGCGGACTCGGCCACCCCGGCCTGGTAGAGAGCACGCGCGAGCAGCACCTCATCGACAACGACGGTCGACGCTGCGTCGTCGCTGATCCCGCCCAGCCCGTCGATCAACGACTGCGAGCCACCGCCCGGAGCGGAAGCGCTGATGGCCACGACCTTGATCGGCACCGCGGCATCGCCGATGATGAGCGTCAGCCGATCGGCGACCTTGGCGTCCAGGGTGTCTGCGAGCGAGCGCGTGAGCACCGCGGGAATCTCGGCTACCTGCATCCATCCGAATCCCGCGTAGCTCACCGCCTCCGAGGCGATGGACAGCGGGATGGTGAAGCCGAGACCGAGCTGCCACCCGTCGGGTGCGTACGCCGACGGGTGCTCCGCGCTGCCGTTGCCGTACCCGCTCGCCCGCCACGACGCCTCCGGGTCGACAGCCACCGGCTTGCCCGGATACGCCCCCGGCGGCGTGCTCTCATCCACGGTGCCGACCGAGGTCAGATCGCGAATGAGCAGCTCGGCTCTCGTGCGGGGGTTCTCGCCGTCGCGCGTTGGGTCCTTGGCTGTCACCACGGCTTGGAAGCCGATGATGCGCAGCCCGTTGCGCGTCTGGGCCTCGGGGACATCGCCGCGCACGTAGTGCTCTTCGCCATCGAGGGGTACGACACCCATGTCAACGGTCGACTGCTGGCCAGCCGCGTTCTCGATGAGAAACCTCAGCCGCACCACTATTCCGCTGAGCTCGGTCGCCGAGGTCACCCGCACCGATGCCGCTATGCCGGCGGAGTCGTCGGGCAGCTCGACCAGAGCTGTCAGGTCGGGCGCAGCGCTGAGGCTGTCAGCGATGACGCTTCCTCCCTCGTCGCCGAGGCGGTCGCGGCGCAGCAGTTCTCGGGCGTCCGCGGTGAGGCCGACGATGGCGGCGGGCTCGCCGTTCGGGGTGTTGAAGTAGCTGATGTCCTCGTCTGGACCGGCAACGAGTCCTGCGCTGCGCAGCACCGGCTGTGCCGCCTGCGGAACGGCGACGTCAGCCGTGTCGGCGGTCAGCCGCAGCGGTGCCCCTAGCGCGAAGGCGGACTGGTCGATCTGGGACTGCCGCCACGATGCGAGGAAGGAGTGGCTGAACGTGCCGACCGCGAGGGCCAGCGTCAGGAGCAGGATGGCGGCTGTCGCCCGCTGCGCGCGTCGCCCGATCTCCCACGCCGCGAGGGAGACCACTGCACCGCGACCGCGCTCCGCGAGCCGTTCGGTGAACACGGAAACTGCGGGAACGATGCGCACCGCAAGGAAAGCTCCCGCCAGCAGCACGAGCGCCGGGCCGGCAACGAGCACCGGGTCAACTCCGAGGGTCGAGCCGCTGCTCGGGCCCTGGTAGGTGACCAGCTGCCAGTAGGCGACGCCCGCGAGCACGAGCACCGCGACATCGACTCCGGAGCGCTGAAGCCCCGAGAACCGACGCTGGCGGCCCTTGCCCTGCTCGCCCTCGTGGAATGACGCCTCGCGGCCGAGAAGTGGGGTGATCAGCACCACCCAGAACAAGCCACCTATTGCCGCCGATACTCCCACGACTATAGGGGGCACACCCGGATCGCCCGCCATGCCCGCGGCGACCATCGCCGGCTGCTGCGCGACCAGCAGGTACACCAGCCGCGCGAGAAGCGGGCTGACCGCTGCCGTGAAGGCCGCGATCAGCAATGCCTCCACGGCGGCGAGAGCCAGCACCTGCCTTGCCGATGCTCCGCGTGCGCGCATGAGGTGACGCTCCGCGACCCGGGCCTCGGTCAGCAGGCGTGCTGCCTGCCCCAGCGCCGCGACGGAGAGGACGAACAGCAACAGGCTCACGACGACGACCGTGCTGCGCGTGACCGTCATCGCCGCGGTGACCGTGTCGACGAGCCCGTCGAGCCGCGAGGTCACGTCGACGGCATCGGCGATGTCTCCGATTGCCGCGGGCGACGTCTCTGGCGCAGCCGCGAGCCTCGCCTGCAGCGGCGCGAGCTGGTCAGCGGTCGTCGCAGAGAAGCTCGGCACGAAGCGCACCGTCAGCCGCTGCACCGGCACTGACTCGGTGTCCAGAGTTCCGTCTGCAACCACGAGCGGCCCCACCGCGTCGGTCTGCAGGGCACCCGCCGTGCCGGGCACCGGGAAGCGCGGGTCGTAGCCTGCCCCGGCGATGATGTCCCCGCCCCAGAAGGCGCTGGTGGGATCGGAGATGTCGTAGGTGCCCGAGATCGTGATCGCGATGTCCGGCTGGTCGAGCGTTGTTCCGTAGGCAGTGACGGTGTCGCCGACGGTGAGGCCCAGAACGGCTGCCCCCTGCTGCGGCAGTGCGACCTCGTTGACGCCAGTCGGCCACGCTCCCTCGACCAAGGTCGTGTTCTGCTCGATGCTGTCGAGCTCGCCGAGGTAGACGAGCGGGTCGGCAAAGCCAGACAGGGGAAGCGAGTAGAGCTCTGACTCCGCGGTCGCAAGAGCGGTCACACTCGCCGCGTCGCCCAGAACGGATGCAAACACGTTCTCGACGGTGGCGCGGTTCTCGCTCAACGGCCCCTCGGGTCTGGTCAGCCCGACCCGGATCTCTGTCTGCTCGACCGTCGCCGAGCTGAGCGCACCACGGACCGCGCCGAGCTCGGTCGCGGCAACGAGCAGGGCGAGCGAGCTGATGAGCGTGCAGGCGAGCACCGCGATGGCCGTGACGACGACCACGAGCTGCCACTGCACCCGTGCGCGGCGCACGACCAAGCGGGCCCGCCACGGGCGAAGGCGTCGCGTGGGAGCGCTCCCACGATGCGGCGTCGACATGCTCAATAAACTCCGTCGTTCGTACTGGCAGCCACGCCAGCAGATCCCGGGAGGCTTTCACATAGTGCCACAGCTCGGCGCCGGGGCAAAGCAAAAGGCCCGCGACCGAAGTCGCGGGCCTTTCTAGGTAACCGAAGTTACTTGATGATCTTCGTAACCGTACCGGCGCCGACCGTGCGTCCACCCTCACGGATGGCGAAGCGGAGGCCCTCCTCCATGGCGATGGGCTGGATCAGCTCAACGGTCATGTCGGTGGTGTCGC
>JBIIAR010000249.1:0-3934 GCA_044239765.1 Microbacteriaceae bacterium | reverse complement strand
AGCCGAGAGGGCGGACGCGGCGGGCAGCAGGTCGATCTGGCTCGCGCTGCGATGGTAGGCCAGCTTCAGCAGCCGCTTGAGGGGGCCGGTGAAGGTGACCCGGGAGTCCAGCTGGATCTTCTTGAGGGGGATGCCGTGCCACAGCTGCACGACGAAGGCGCCGTGGGTGGCAAAGCGGTTGACGTCGCCGAAGCCGTGGGTGACGGCTATGAGGCCGGCGCGCAGGGTGAGGGTGAATCCGCGCCAGCTGCTCTTCGGCACGGCGCTGATGCCGTGGGCGGCGGCGTCGGCGAGCTCGCGGTCACTGCCGGTCAGCCAGACCAGCTCGTGCCCCTTGCCGCGCGCGTGCTCGTGCAGGGCGAGGGCGCCCTCGCCGATGCCGGAGCCGGATCCGATGACCCAGAGGTCTCGGCGGCGGGGCACGACGACGGCAGCCAGACGACCGAGCGCATAGAGCGGAAGAGCCGCGATCTTGCGCGCATTGCCGGCGGCGAAGGTGAATCCTGATCCCTGCTGCGGCACGCTTGAGCGTAACAGGCCGATAACGGGCCGGGTCTGCGACGCGGTGCACTGCTTCAATAGGGAGGTGCCACTCCTCAGAGACCTTCGGACGGGGCGTCGACTCGTCCGCAACCTGCTGCGCTCGCGCCGCAACCGCCGCACGCTGGCAGCGCGACTGGCGGCCACGCCGCAGCCCGAGGCCGGCAGCGTGCGCATCGCGGTCTACTTCGCCGACACCCGGGTGAACCTGTACCAGATTCGCCAGTGGTACGCGCCGCTCGCCGAGCTCTCGAAGACGCACAAGGTCGCGATCATCTCGCGCTCGCCGGGCACCGCCCTCACCCTGCTCGACGAGGCACCGGTTGCGGTGGTCTACAAGCGCAAGGTGGTCGACCTCGAGCAGTTCGTCACCGAGCAGCACCCCCGAATCGTGCTCTACGTCAATCAGAACGCCAAGAACTTTCAGATGTTTCGCTACGGTCGCATGTGGCACGTGTTCATCAACCACGGCGAGTCCGACAAGATGTACATGACCACCAACCAGTTCAAGGCCTACGACTACAGCCTCATCGCCGGCCAGGCCGCCCATGAGCGGCTCACCCGCAAGCTGTGGGGCTTCGACCTCGCGAAGAAGACGATCCAGATCGGACGCCCGCAGGCCGACCACTTCGCTGGCGACCTGCCGTACACGCCCGACGACCGCACGGTCGTGCTCTACGCGCCGACGTGGGAGGGCGACCGCGAGGCAGCCGCCTACGGGTCGATCGCAACACACGGCGTGCGGCTGGTGTCCGAGCTGCTCGCGAGCGGTCGCCACCGCGTGATCTACCGTCCCCACCCGCGCAGCGGCGTTGTCGACAGGGAGTACCGCGCGGCCAACGAGGCGATCATCGCCGCGATCGCCGCAGCGAACGCCAGCGACCCCACGGCGCAGCACATCTTCGACGATGGCCCGACGATGGGGTGGCAGCTCGCCTCGGCCGACGTCGCCATCACCGACATCTCTGCGATGATCTACGACCGACTCGCGGTGGGCCGCCCGCTGCTCGTCGCCCGCCCCGCCAACCCGAACGCCGAGGTTGACGAGGTCGGCTACCTCGGCGCGGCCGAGTGGCTTCGCGCCGAGGACACCCCGCGCATCGTCGACTTCGTCGACCGGGTGCTCACCAACGAGGAGGCGCAGAAGAACCTCGAGTACTGGGTGGAGCGCCACTTCGGCGACACCGCACCAGGGGCGGCGACGAAGCGCTTTCACCAGGCGATCGAGACCATGCTCGCCGACTGGGACCACCACGCGCTCATTCACGAGGGCGATGCCGCATCGAGCGAGGCAGATCCCTTCGACGACGATGACGACGAGGACGCGGCGCCGAGCGAGAACGACTAGAAGGCGACCCGCCAGAGGTACTCGACGCCGCTGGGCCGAAACCAGCGGATGACGAGAATCGTGTTCGCCGCGCTGGCGCGCGCCGCGATGGTCACCTCGATGCCGTGCTGCGGTCGCACCACCCGTGGCGGGCTGATCGCCATGACACCCGCCCCGTGCAGTGTGAAGGTGACGCCGTGCACCGTCTCGGCGCTGGTGTTCGTCAGGCGGTAGAGGTGCTGCGCGGGCTCGCGCTCGAGCACGAAGGGAACGCGGTATGCGAGCGGTCGGGAGGGCATGCGCCGACGCTACGAAGACCGACCGATACAAGACCCGTGGCTGGGGAGAAAGCCCCTCTGCGCAGATCGGGGGAGGGCGTAGCGTCAGAGCATGGCCCGACTTCGACGCAGCGACCCCACCGGGCCCGGGTACCACCGCACGGGCAGGCGCCTCGTCGACGAGGGCGGAAAGGCAGTGCCCGCCGAGGTGAGACAGCGCGTCGACGGCCTCGTGATCCCGCCCGCGTGGACGGATGTCTGGATCGCCCCCCATGCCAACGGCCACATCCAGGCGACGGGCGTCGATGTCGCCGGACGCAAGCAGTACATCTACCACCCGGACTGGCGCGCTCAGAAGGACAAGACGAAGTTCGACCGGGCGCTGAGCCTCGCGGCGGCGCTGCCTGCAGCGCGGCGCAAGGTGACCCGCGACATCCGATCGGATGTCTCCAAGTCAACCGCGCTCGCCGTCGCCTTCCGCATGCTCGACGTCGGCGCGCTGCGCGTGGGCTCGGAGCGCTACACCGAGGACAACGGCAGCCACGGCCTCTCGACACTGCTCTGCGCGCACGTGTCGGTCAGCGGCGACGTCGTCAGCCTCGGGTTTCCCGGCAAGAGCGGCAAGACCTGGTCGTCGCAGATCGACGATGCCGACCTCGCGCGCGAGCTGGCCCGCCTCAAGCGACGGGGGCCGACCGCACGGCTGCTCGCCTATCAGGCAGACGGGGACTGGCATCCGCTCGATGCCTCAGAGATCAACGACTACGTGCGGCAGTGCACCGGCGGTGCCTTCACCGCCAAGGACTTCCGCACGCTGCGCGGCACCGCGGCCGCGGCGGTGAGCCTCGCCAAGCACGGACCGGCGACGACCCGCACTGCCGTCAAGCGCGCCCTCGCGCAGGCGATGCGCGACGCGTCGATCGTGCTCGGCAACACCCCGACGATCGCCCGCAAGAGCTACGTCGACCCGCGCATCGTCAGCGCGTTCAAGCGGGGCTCGATGATCGACCCGGCCAAGTCGCCAGAGCCAGAGCTGCAGCGGCTGCTGGGCTAGCGCTCCAGCTGCTCGAGCTCTTTGAGCGCCTTGCGATCGGCCTTGGTGAGCTTCGGCTGGTAGTCGAGGCTCGGCGCGAAGAACGGGGGAGCGGCGCCGAAGGCCTCGCGGGAGCCGCGCACGATCTGGCGGCCGAGAATGTGGTTGCCGGTGCCGCCGATGACGGCGCCGATGCCGAAGGGAATCGCGCGGCCGACGATCGACGCGCCCTGGCTGACGCCGAACTTGCGGATGAAGCTCTTCTTCAGCTGGTCGGCCACCTTGCCGACAGCTGCCTTCGGCAGGCTCTTCGTCACCATCTCACCCCAGAAGGCGGTGCGGGCGGGAGCGGTGCCGGTGACCTCGCCGGCCAGCTGCTTGACGAGGGTGGATCCGGCAGAACCGAGAATGAGGGTCATGACCAGGGTGCGCGCGCGGTCCGGGTCGTCAACGGCGATGCCGTGCAGCTCGGTGATGGACTGCGCGAACAGGGCGCTCGCCTCGAGAAAGCCGCCGGTCTCGGCGGTGGACAGCGCAACCGACGCGCCGATGCCAACGACCGGCAGTGCGGCACTGGCCCCGACCGCGGCGCCCCCGACCGTCACGGCCGCGAGGTAGCGGCGCTCGAGAATACGAATCACCTGGTCGGGCGAGGCGTTGGGGTGCCCGCGGCGAATGCTGCGCAGGTGCGCGATCACCACGGGGCGCTGCACGCTGAGCAGCTTGTCGAAACCGGTTGCGGCGGCGTTGGTCACG
>JBIIAR010000164.1:0-5752 GCA_044239765.1 Microbacteriaceae bacterium | reverse complement strand
GGACTGACCTCCCTCTCACTGCTCCGCGGCCGCCAGGTGATGGATAATCACTTATATGAGGTGGCCGTGGAGCAGAGCGAAGTCGCCAATTCTGCACGTCGCAACGGACGAGGGCGAAGGCCCTGTCGTCATCCTCGTGCACGGCATCGCCTCGTCGTCGGTGACCTTTCAGGAGCTCGTGCCGAGGCTGAGTGAGACCCACCGGGTGGTTGCCGTCGATATCCTCGGGTTCGGTGCCTCGCCTACCCCGGCCAACGCCACCTACACGATCGAAGAGCACGCCGAGTCCCTCTACGAGACCATTCGCTCTCTGCACCTCTCGGCCCCGTTCGTTCTGGTCGGCCACTCGCTCGGCGCCCTTATCTCTGCCCGCTATACCGCTGACCACCCGGAGATGGTCGCGAAGCTGGTGCTGGTGAGCCCGCCGGTGTACCTCGACCCGAAGTCGTTCGGTGCTCCGAGAGATCGCGCCGCGATGGGCGTCTACCTCAAGGTCTACGAGTACCTCCGGTCGAACAAGGGCTTCACAATCCGTACCGCGAAGAACCTCGACCGCCTCTCGCCGATCCGCAACGTGCTGCAGGTCAGCGAGGACAACTGGGAGGCCTTCACCCTCTCGCTGCAGAATGCCATCGAGTCGCAGACGACCGTCGCCGACATCGCGAGGGTGCGGGTGCCGGTCGAGATCGTCTACGGAACGATCGATCCGTTCCTCATGCCGGGCGGCATCCAGATCGTCGCGCAGATGCGTCACGTGTCGGTGCACAAGGTGGAGGCGAGCGACCATCTGCTGCGCAAGCGCCTCGCGAAGGCGGTGGCCAAGGTCGTCGGCTAGCGTTGACCTCATGTTGACGAAGACAGCCCCGCGCCTCGGCGTTCCCACCTCTGTGATCGGCCTCGGCACCTGGCAGCTCGGTGCCGACTGGGGCGAGGTCAGCGAGTCTGACGCGCTCGCCGTGCTCGACGCCTCCGCGTCTGCCGGGGTCACCTTCTTCGACACCGCGGATGTCTACGGTGACGGCCGCAGCGAGCAGGTCATCGGCACGTGGCTGGCCGCCAACCCCGGCGCGGGGGTTTTCGTCGCCACCAAGATGGGCCGCCGCGAGACCCAAGTCGCCTCGAACTTTCACCTCGCGAAGTTTCGCGAGTGGACCGACCGCAGCCGCACGAACCTCGGGCAGGACACTCTCGATCTGGTGCAGCTGCACTGCCCGCCGACCGCGGTCTTCTCGACCGACTCGGTCTACGACGATCTTGACACCCTCGTCGCCGAAGGGGCCATCGCCCGCTACGGCGTGAGCGTCGAGACCGTGGACGAGGCACTGGCCGCCATCGCGCGACCGAACGTCGCGAGCGTGCAGATCATCGTCAACGCCTTCCGGCTCAAGCCGCTCGAGCAGGTGCTGCCCGCCGCCGCGGCCGCGGGTGTCGCGATCATCGCGCGCGTGCCGCTCGCCTCGGGCCTGCTGACCGGCAAGTACACCGAGCAGACCACCTTCGCAGAGAATGACCACCGCAACTACAACCGCCAGGGTGCGGCGTTCGACGTGGGCGAGACCTTCTCCGGCGTCGACTACGAACAGGGTGTCGTCGCGGCGCAGGAGTTCGCCGCCGATGCGAAGGCACTCGGCCTCGCGCCGTCGACGGCCGCGATCGCGTGGCTCGCCCAGCTGCCCGAGGTCACCACGGTGATTCCCGGAGCCCGCTCGGTCGAGCAGGCAGTTGGCAACGCCAGCGCCGGCGCTGTCGCGCCGCTGCCGGCCGGCTTCACCACTGACATCCAGGCGCGCTACGACCGTTACTTTCGCGCCTCAGTCCACGGCCGCTGGTAGGAACGAGCGGATAGCGGCGATCGTCTCCTCCGGGCGGTCGCGCTGCGGGGAATGCCCCGCACCCGCGATCACCCGGTACTCGACCAGCGGGTTCGCCGCGGTGATCGCCTCGACCGTCGAGGTGGCGAGCATCGAGTAGACCGCGTGGTCGCCGCCGAGAATGAGGGTGGGCACCGCGATCGCCGCGGCCTCGGCGACGAGGTTCCACGTCGGGTTGTCGTCGAAGGACCGCACGGGTGCCTTCGGGTCGACCTGGCGAACCGCCTGCACCTTGAGCTCGTGGTCGCGCGGGTGCCAGTGCGGCTTTGCGGCGCGGATCGACTCGAGCGTGAGGTCGAGTTCGGCGAGCTGGTCGGCGCGGATCTCGGCGACGTCGGCGGCATCCACCTCGAGCACGGGGTCGAGCAGGATGAGCCGCGCGGCCGTGTCGGCCCGCAGCACCGCAACGGCACCGCCGAGGGAGTGGCCGATGATGAGGTCCCAGGGGCCGTCGGGGATGTCGGCCGCGTAGTCCGCCAGTGTGTAGCTGTCGGCAGCGGGGGAGCCGCCGTGTCCGCGCAGCTCTGGCGTCGTCACCTCCCAGCCGTCTGCCTCGAGCGCGGCGCGCACGCGCCACCAGGTCGATGAGTTCGAGCTGAGTCCATGGATGAGAAGTGCCTTCACTCATTAATCATGCATACGAATGGGGAATGACACGTCAACCGTCGATGTTTACCAGGTGTGAACAATCTGATGATCATCGTTGGCTCTGTCCGTCCCGGCCGCATCGGCCTGCCCATCGCGCAGTGGGTGAAGGCAACGGCTGACCCCGCGTGGTCCGTCGACTTCGTCGACCTGGCCGAGCTGAACCTGCCCTTCATGGACGAGCCGAACCACCCCTCGATTCGCAAGTACACGAAGCAGCACACGCTCGACTGGAGCGCACGGGTGGATGCCGCCGACGCGATCATCATGGTCACCCCCGAGTACAACCACAGCTTCTCGCCCGCGCTCAAGAACGCGATCGACTTTCTCGGCCAGGAGTGGTGGCGCAAGCCGGTCGGCTTCGTCAGCTACGGCGGCGTGAGCGGTGGAACCCGCGGTGTCGTCGGTCTGGAGCCGGCCATTCTCACCGTCGGCATGGTGCGCACGGGAGCGACCGTCGAGCTGCCCTTCGCGGGCAAGCAGGTTGAGAACGGCGTGTTCACGCCGAGCGCCAAGGAGATCGCTGTGCTCGACAAGCAGCTCGACGAGCTGAGCGGGCTGGCCACGGTGCTGCGACCGCTGCAGAACCGCTGACCCTCGAACAGGTGACAAAGCGAATATTTCGCCGTTAGCCGCCTCGACCTCCGCGTTCTGGGTCACGTCGAACGAGGGCCTCTCCAGCGTCGAGCCGATCGACGACAAGAAGCTCACGTAGCTAAGTCGGCTGGATCGGCACCGGTGCTGTGTCGGGTAGTGACGCATCCCGCCCGCGCAGGTCGGGATGCCACCGACGCAGGGTGAGCGGCACGAGGAACCCCACGAGGGCGAGAGCGGCGGCTACCCAGTAGCCGCCGCTCGCCCCGTGGCCGTCGATGAGAAAGCCTGCCGCCGCAGAGCCGAGGGCAGCGCCGATGAGCTGGCCGGTACCGACCCAGCCGTAGGCCTCGGCGGTGTCGCTGAACTTGACCGTGCCAGAGACGATCGCGAACATCACGGCCAGCGCCGGGGCAATGCCGACGCCCGCGATGAGCAGCGCGAGGGCGAGCCACCAGAAGTTCATCGAGAACAGCGCGAGGGCCATGCCGACGAAGACGGCGAACATGCGCCGGGCCATCGCCCAGGGGCCGACCGGAAGGTGGCCGAGCGAGAGACCGCCGACGAGTGAGCCAATGGCGAAGATCGCGAGGATGATGCCAGCCTCGGCCCCGCCCTCGCCGAAAGTCGCGACGACCGCCGCCTCTGTCGCGGCGCAGGCCGCGACCAGCAGCAGGCCGGTGATGGTTGAGAGCAGCACGGCCGGCTTGGCGAGCACGACGCCGAGCCGCCGCTTGCTGCGGGGAATGCGCACGCGGCCAACCTCGGGCGAGAGGATGAACCACGTGCCGCCGACCACGAGAAAGATGCCGGCGATGATGATGGCCAGCGAGCTCGAGATCTGCACGGCAACGAAGGTCGTGATGACGGGGCCCGCGACCCAGATGATCTCCTGGGCACTCGCATCCAGGGAGAAGAGTGCGGTGAGCTGCCGCGAGTTGACCATCTTCGGGTAGATGGTGCGCACGGCCGGCTGAATCGGCGGGGTGCTCAGGCCGCCGACGAAGCCGATGACCATGTAGGCGGCGACCGGCAGCACGAGAAAGGCGATCGCTGCGATCGAGGCCGCGCAGACCACCATCGTCAGCGTCAGCACGCGGCGCATTCCCCACACGCCCATCCACCGACTGGTGAGCGGCCCGCTGATCGCCTGGCCGATGCTGGTGGCCGCGAGAACGAGACCGGCGGCTCCGTAGGAGTGGTGGATCGTCTCGATGTGAATCAGGTAGGCCAGCGAGAGCATGCCGAAGGGGAATCGCGCGGTCAGCTGTGCGGCAATGATCCGGGCGACCCCCGGGGTTTTCAACAGACTGCCGTAGGTACTCACTGACACAAGCCTATTGCGGTCGCGGCTATGTCATCCGTGCGGTTTAGCCTGTGGAATCTGTGGAAAACCCCGGGGAGTTATCCACAGCTGTGGATGACACGCCCACTACATCTAGGGTTACCGATCTGTCGGAGGCCCGATATATAGTGATGAGACCCGCCGGGCCGAGTTGCGGGAAAACCGGCCTTTTGGCGATTCTGAGGGAGAAAAAGTGGGCATCACTGTAGTTAAGCGCGACGGAACGCGCGAGCCGTACGACGCGAACAAGATCAACCTGGCCATCGAGGATGCCAGCGCCGGTCTCGACGAGAACATCACCTGGGTGACGCAGATCGCCAGCGAGCTCGAGCTCACGCTGTTCGACGGCATCACCACCCAGCAGCTGGATGAGGCGGTCATCCAGGTCGCCCTGCAGAACGTCAAAGACGACCCGGCCTTCGACGTCGTCGCGGCCCGCCTGCTGCTCAAGACCATCTACAAGCGCGTGCTTGGCGACTACTCGACGGCCGAGGAGCTTGTCGCTCTGCACCGCGAGCACTTCGCCGCCAACGTCACGCGCGGCGTCGAGGAGGGCCTGCTCGACACCCGTCTGACCGAGCTCTTCGACCTCGACGAGCTGGCCACCCACCTCGCGCCGCAGCACGACGAGCTGCTCAAGTACATCGGTGTTGTCACCCTCAACAACCGCTACGGCATCAAGGGCCGCAACGGCGACGCCCTCGAGGTTCCGCAGTACTTCTGGATGCGCATTGCCATGGGTCTGTCGCTCAACGAGAAGAACCCCAACGAGGCTGCGATCGCGTTCTACGAGAAGATGTCGCGGCTCGAATATCTAGCAGCGGGAAGCACTCTGGTTAACGCGGGTACCGTCTACCCCCAGCTCGCGAACTGCTTCGTCATGGAGATGCAGGACGACATGGAGCACATCGCGAAGACGACCCGCGACGTCATGTGGCTGACCAAGGGCACTGGCGGCATCGGCCTCTCTGTTACCAAGCTTCGGGCGCAGGGATCTCCTATTCGTAGCAACAACACCACGAGCACCGGCCCGATCCCGTTCATGCACACCATCGACTCGATCCTTCGCGCGGTCAGCCGTGGCGGCAAGAAGTTCGGCGCCCTCTGCTTCTACATGGAGAACTGGCACCTCGACTTCCCCGAGTTCCTCGACCTTCGCCAGAACTCCGGTGACCCGTACCGCCGAACCCGCACCGCCAACACCGCGGTTTGGATCAGCGACGAGTTCATGAAGCGCGTGCAAAACGACGACGACTGGTACCTCTTCGACCCGCTCGAGGTCACCGACCTCAACGAG
>JBIIAR010000163.1:0-5753 GCA_044239765.1 Microbacteriaceae bacterium | reverse complement strand
CGACCGCACGACCGTGCGCTTCTTCGAGGCCATGAAGGCCGCGGTTGAGCGCGGTGTGATCGTTCGGGTGCTGCTCGACCACGTCGCCGGCATCCGCTCTGTTGGCTACCACCGCACCATGCGGGCACTCAAGCGGGTCGGCGCGCAGGCGCACGTGATGCTGCCGGTGCAGCCCTTCAAGGGCAAGTACCAGCGCCTCGACCTGCGCAACCACCGCAAGATCCTCGTGATCGACGGCACCGTCGCCTTCACCGGCTCGCAGAACATGATCGACTCCAGCTACAACAAGCGCGGCAACATTCGGCGCGGGCTGCACTGGAAGGACTTCATGGTGCGCTTCGAGGGGCCGATCGTCGCCGGAATCAACGCGCTCTTCATCACCGACTGGTACAGCGAGACCGACGAGCTGCTGCTGCGTGAGGCACCGGATGTGACCGCGGCCGCCAAGCAGAACACCATCGACTGCCAGGTGGTGCCCAGCGGCCCCGGCTTCGACGGTGAGAACAACCTGCGCCTCTTCAACTCGCTCGTCTACGCGGCCACCGAGAAGGTCATCATCACGAGCCCCTACTTCGTGCCCGACGACTCGATGCTCTACGCGATCACCAGCGCCGCCCAGCAGGGTCTCGACGTGCAGCTCTTCGCGTCGGAGATCGGCGACCAGCCGGTCGTCTACCACGCGCAGCGCAGCTACTACGAGGCGCTGCTGCGCGCTGGTGTGCGCATCTGGCTCTACCAGTCGCCGACGGTGCTGCACGCCAAGCACTTCACCATCGACGATGAGGTGGCCGTGATCGGGTCGAGCAACATGGACATGCGCTCGTTCAGCCTCAACCTCGAGATCTCGGTGATGATCCGCAGCCGCATGTTCGTCAAGCAGCTGCGCACCGTAGAGCAGGACTACCGCGAGCACAGCCGCGAGCTCACCCTCGACGAGTGGATGCAGCGACCCCGCGCCAGCGCTGTGCTCGACAACGTCGCCCGACTGTCTGCGACCGTGCAGTGATCACGCGCTTCGAGGCTGCCGTTCGCCTCGACATCCCCCTCGAGATGGCATCCAAACACGGAATACCCGCACGGATGTCCGAAGCCGAGTTCACTCTCTTGGACGCGGACCCGCCCGCCTGGCTCGCCCAGTCCCGCGCCAACCGCACCGGCAAGCGCCCCGTGTGGATGCAGCTCGTGTGCGACATCTGCGGCTACACCGAGGCCGTGCGCCCGAAGAAGTGGTGGCCGTCGTTCACCTACATCAGCTGCGCAGAGCACTCCCCCGCCGACCTACCCGAACCCGCGGGTGCGCTCGCCCGCACCGAGGTCGACGGAATCGGCTCGCGCTTCGTGGGCGTCGTCGACGCGTAGGGGTCTCGACAGGCGCGGCCCTCAGCACGCGGCATCCGCGAAAATCAGATCCCACTTGCGCGTCAATTGACTCTCAAGTGGGATGTGAAAAACGACAACACGCTGGCCCTAAGGCACAGGCACAGCGGGTCATCGAAAAGAAGCGGGCCTAGGCGTTCGAGACGCGCACCATCTCGTCGCGGTCGACGACCTTGACGCGAGCACGCTCCTGCGGCTCGCCGAGGCCGACCTCGTGCGCGTCCAGCTTGTGCCAGCCGTCGATGTTGGTGAACTCGACGCCGCGCTGCTCGAGCAGGGCCGGGATGGCGTCCTCCTCGGGGTTGGCCGGGGTCCACCAGTTGGCCTGGTCGTTGATGATGTGGCTGACGGTCTCCATCGCGTCGGACTTGGTGTGGCCGATGAGGCCAACCGGGCCGCGCTTGATCCAGCCGGTCGCATAGATGCCGGGCAGCTGCTCGCCAGCGTCGTCGATGACCTGGCCCTCGCGGTTGGGAATCACACCGCGCTTCTCGTCGAAGGGGATGCCGTCGAGCGGCGAGCCGAAGTATCCGACCGCGCGGTAGATGGCCTGGATCGGCAGCTCGCGAATCTCGCCCGTGCCGGTGACGCCACCCTCGTCATTCGGCTTCGTGCGCTCGAACCGAAAGCCGGTGACCTTGCCGTCGGTGCCCGTGACCTCGATCGGGTTGGCGTAGAAGTGCAGGTGCAGGCGACGGGAGGCCGAGCCGGTCTCCTCCGAGCGCCACTTCGTGAAGACGCGGTCGATCACCATGATCTGCTTGTTGCTGGCGATTGCCGCCTTCGAGGCCTCGTCGTAGTCGAAGTCCTCGTCGTAGACCACCATGTCGACATCGTTGAGCTCGCCGAGCTCACGCAGCTCGAGCGGCGAGAACTTCACCTGGGCAGGTCCGCGGCGGCCGAAGACGTGCACGTCGGTGACGGGCGAGGCCTTGAGGCCGTCGTAGACATTGGCGGGAATCTCGGTGGGCAGCAGGTCGTCGGCGTGCTTCGCGAGTACCCGGGCGACGTCGAGCGCCACGTTGCCGTTGCCGATGACGGCGACGGACTGGGCGTTCAGCGGCCACTCGCGCGGGAAGTCGGGGTGGCCGTCGTACCAGCTGACGAAGTCCGCGGCACCGTAGGAGCCATCCAGCTCGATGCCGGGGATGTTGAGGGCGGCGTCGCGGATGGAACCGGTCGAGAAGATGACCGCGTTGTAGTGCTTCTTCAGGTCATCGAGGGTGATGTCACGGCCAAAGAGCACGTTGCCGAAGAGGCGGATCTCACCAGAGTCGAGCACGTCGCGCAGGGCGTTGATGATGCCCTTGATGCGGGGGTGGTCGGGGGCGACGCCGTAGCGCACGAGCCCGTACGGTGCGGGAAGCTGCTCGAAGAGGTCGATCGAGACGTCGAACTTCTTCTCTGCCTTGTGGAGGATGTCTGCGGCGTAGATACCGGCGGGGCCGGCTCCGACGATGGCCAAACGGAGCTTGGTCAATGGGTTCCTTCTAGTTGGAGCGTTCGACGATCGTATCGGCGAAGCGGGTCAGGGCTTTCTTCACGGGGCCGTCAGGCAGGGGCGCGAGGGCGGCAACCGCGTCGCGTGACCAGCGGTGCGCCTCCTCGAGCGTCTCGCGGGTGACGGCGTGCTCCCGTAGTTCGGAGACGGCGGCGGCAAAGTCTGCGTCGTCGAGATCGCTCTCGAGTCGGGCCAGCAGCGTGGCGGCATGCTCGTCGGTGAGCGCGAGCCGCCGAAGGAAGAGCAGCGGCAGGGTAGCGACGCCGGCACGAAGGTCGGTGCCCGCAGCCTTGCCGGTCTCCTCGATGTGCGACGAGAGGTCGATGACATCGTCGATGAGCTGGAAGGCGACGCCGATCTTCTCGCCGAAGGCGACGACGGGAGCGCGGAAGCTCTCGTCGGCGTTCGACAGCACCACGCCGACCTCCGCAGCGGCGGCGATGAGGCTGCCGGTCTTGTCGGCGAGCACCTGGATGTAGTGGGCGATCGCATCCTCGCCGTCCTGCGGTCCGATGGTCTCGTGCAGCTGGCCGAGGCAGAGGCGCTCGAAGACCTCGGCCTGCAGCAGCGTGACCTTCGGGCCGAGCTCGGCGATGAGCTTGCCGGCGCGGGCGAAGAGCAGGTCTCCCGTGAGAATCGCGACCGAGTTGCCCCAGACCGTCTGCGCCGACGGAACACCGCGGCGCATGAGGGCCTCGTCCATGACGTCGTCGTGGTAGAGCGAGGCGAGGTGGGTGATCTCGAGGGCCATGGCGGCCTTGACGACCTCCGGGTTGTTCCCGGTGCCGAGCTGGGCGGCCAGCAGCGTCAGCGCGGGGCGAATGCGCTTGCCGCCCGCGTCGAGCAGGTAGCGGGTGGTGGTGTCGGCCAGGCTGTCGGCGAAGGCCATCTCAGCGCTCAGGCCCTCTTCGACGAGCTCGAGGCCCTCTTCGATCGCCTGCGCGAAGTGTCGCTCGTCGCTCGAGGCGAAGAGCTTCTCACCGAGCCCGAGGGAGGAGCGCAGCGTGTTGCTGCGCCGCGCGAGGGGATTCACTGGGGTGCCGATCTGTCGTGCGGGCCGCTAGGGCTTCGCGGGCTTCTGGACGGGGACGGGCCGCGTCATCGCGTCCTTGCGCTTCGCGACGGATGCGAGCACGGCAGCATCCGCGGGCTTGCGCCCCCGGTGCATGGCCACGATCCCGGCGGTGAGGTTGCGGTAGGCGACACGGGTGAACCCGGCGCCGCGGATCCACTGGCTGAGCGTGCCCTGGTCTGGCCACTCGCGAATGGTCTCTTCGAGGTACTTGTAGGCGGCCGCGTTCGAGCCGGTGACGCTCGCCACCGTGGGCATGACGTACTTGAGGTAGCTGAAGTAGCCGGCGCGCATGAGGGCAACGGGCGGGCGCGAGAACTCGGTGATGACAAGACGCCCGCCGGGCTTGAGCACCCGGTACATCTCGTCGAGCGCCGCCTTGGGGTCAGTGATGTTGCGCAGGCCGAAGCTGATCGTGACCGCGTCGAACTCGTCAGAGACGAAGGGCAGCTTCATCGCGTCGCCCTCGACGAACTCGACGCTGGAGTGCTTGCGGCGCGCCTCGCCGAGCATGCCCGGCGAGAAGTCGACGCCGACGACGGTCGCGCCCGTGCGTGACAGCGCCACCGAGCTCGTGCCGGTGCCGCAGGCGATGTCGAGAATGCGCTCGCCCGGCTGCGGGTCGATCGCCTTCACCGTGGCGAAGCGCCACAGGGTCGAGTTGCCGGCCGACAGCACGGCATTGGTGATGTCGTAGTTGTTGGCGACGGTGTCGAACATGCCAGCGACCTCATCCGGTTGCTTGTCCATGTCTGCTCTTGCCACGCGGCAAGTCTAGGCGAAAGGCCTGAGAGCGGGGCGGGGTACTCTTGACCCGTGCTCCCTCTGGTCGTCGAGACGGTAGCCGCCGACGACATCGGCCCGCTGATACCCCTACTCGACTCGCGTGATCCGCTGCTGTTCATCCGCCGCGGCGAGGGTGTCGCGGGCATCGGCGAGGCGCTGCGACTGGAGTTCACCGGCCCGAACAGGCTCGCGGATGCCGCAGCGGCATGGCAGAGCGTCGTCGCCCAGTCGAGAATCACCAACCCCATCGGCCTGCCGGGAACCGGCCTCATCGCCCTCGGCAGCTTCGCGTTCAGCGAGCACTCCGCCGCCACGAGCGTGCTCATCGTTCCGCAGGTCGTCATCGGACGCCGCGACGGCCACAGCTGGATCACCCGCATCAACACGCCGTCGGCCCCCATCCCGATTCCCACCACCCTCGGCCACGAGTACCGCATCTCGCTGCGCCCCGGTGAGATGACCGCCGACGCCTTCGTCGCGGCGGTGGATGCGGCGATCGCCGAGATCGCCACCGGAACCGTGCGCAAGGTCGTGCTCGCCCGCGACCTCATCGGCCGCCTGCCGGAGGGCGCCGACCTGCGGCGCGTGCTGCGCTACCTCGCCCTCGGCTACCCCGACAGCTTCACCTTCGCGGTCAACGGCCTCGTCGGCTCGAGCCCCGAGACCCTCGTGCGCGTCGACCACGGCTCGGTGACCGCGCGCGTGCTCGCGGGAACGATCGGACGAGGCAGCGACGCCGACAGCGACCTCGCGGCCTCGATCACGCTGGCAACCTCGACGAAGGACCTCGACGAGCACCAGTTCGCCATCGGCAGCGTCATGAGCGCGCTGCGCCCGCACAGCAGCACCCTTGCCGCCAGCGACCAGCCTTTCACCCTCAAGCTGCCCAACCTCTGGCACCTGGCCAGCGACGTCGTCGGCGAGCTGAGCGACGGGTCGACCTCGCTCGACCTCGTCACCGCGCTGCACCCCACGGCGGCGGTCGCGGGCAACCCGACCTCCGCCGCCCTCGACGCG
>JBIIAR010000161.1:0-5772 GCA_044239765.1 Microbacteriaceae bacterium | reverse complement strand
GCAGAGCCATGCCGAGCGCACAAGTTGTTTGTTGCAACAAATCGGGAAATGGAACGGACATGACTCTCACCCCTGACGCTGAGCCGCGCGTGAAGCTCAACGAACTTGCTGATCAGGCCGGTGTTTCGCTGTCGACGGTGTCCAAGGTGCTCAACGGGCGCTCCGACGTCTCGAAGGCGACTCGGGAGCGCGTCGAAAGCATTCTCGAGCGCGAGGGCTACCGTCGGCGACAGGGCCTGCCCAATCGCGGCACCCTCATCGAGCTCGTTTTTCCAGAGCTCGAAACCGCCTGGGCGATGGAGATCATCCGCGGTGTCGAAAATATCGCGCGCTCGAACGGCCTCAGCGTGGTGCTCACCGAATCGGGCAACCGCCACTCGCCGGCCGCGGAATGGGTGGAGGGGGTGCTGCGGCGCCGTCCCGTCGGTGTCGTGCTCGTCTTCTCCGACCTCGCGGATGACGCGAAGGCCAAACTGCGCAGCCGCGCCATCCCCTTCGTGATCATCGACCCCGCCGGTGACCCCACGCCGGATGTGCCGAGCGTCGGCAGCGCCAACTGGTCGGGCGGGCTCATGGCCACCCGCCACCTCATCGAGCTCGGCCACACCCGCATCGCGGCGATCACCGGGCCAGAAGACATGATGTGCTCGCTCGCCCGCCTCGACGGCTACCGCTCGGCGATGAACACCGCCGGGCTCGAGATCGACCCATCCCTGCTGCGCTTCGGCACCTTCCAGGTCGACGGCGGTCGCGACATCGCCAACGAGCTGCTCAGCGGCGAGAACCCTCCCACCGCGATCTTCGCGGGCAGCGACCTGCAGGCGCTGGGCGTCATCGACGCGGCGCGCAGCCACGGCCTGCGCATTCCGCGCGACCTCAGCGTCGTCGGCTACGACGACCTGCAGCTTGCCCAGTGGTCGAGCCCTGCCCTCACCACCATTCACCAGCCGCTCACGAAGATGGCCGAGGAGGCCGCGCGGCTCGTCATTCGCATGAGCGACTCAGAGCTCGAGAACATTCCGCGTATGGACCTCGCCACCCGTCTTGTCGTACGCGAGAGCACGGCGAAGCCTCACCTCGCGTCGTAGCTGACGTAGTCGAAACGGGCTCCGGTGTCGGTGTAGACGCCGATCCACACGCCCACGAACCCGGCGACCGACTGCGGGCTGAGAAACCGGCCGTCGAACTCGAGCACGTGATCACCGTCGAGCCGCAGCTCGTAGCGCTGGTCGTCGGCGCGCAGCTCGAAGCGACGGCCCGCATCGCGGGTGTGCACGACCTCGCCGTTGCGCCTCACGACAGCGCTCCCGTCGGCCATGCCGAACGACAGCCACGCGGAGTCCGACTGGCGCACCGCAATGCCGCCGTCGCCCTCTGCGAGGGTCGCCGAGAAGGTGAGGGCGTGATCGCGCTGGCGTACCGCGACGAAGGCCGGGGTTGCCGGGTCGCCGAGTGCGGCGCCCGTTGCCCGCAGGGTGATGGTGTCATCCGTCACCTCATAGAAGGTGGATGCGGCAGTGCGCACCTGATTCCAGTCGAGCCCCGAGACGATGCGGCCCGCACCGAGGTGCCGCCGGCCCTGGGCGGCCGCGAGCTGCCCCACCCCGGCCGCGAACACGGGCCAGCCGAGCTCCCAGTCCACCGGCACGGCGAAGGTCTCACGGCCCAGATTGGCGTGGTACCCGCCGCGCGGCCGCTGGCCGAGCAGCACCGCCCACCACTGTCCGTCGGGGCCGATGACCAGGTCGGGGTGGCCGACGCCGGCGATCGGGTGCTCGATTCCGAGGGTGCGGTGGGTGAAGACCGGGTTGGCCCGGTTGCCCTCGTAGGGGCCGGTGATCTCGCGGCTGCGGGCAACGGAGATCGCATGGTGCTCCTCTGTGCCGCCCTCGGAGGCAACGAGATAGAACCAGCCGTCGTGAGAGTAGATGTGCGGGCCCTCTGACCAGACGGCGCCCTCGACGGCGCCGTGCCAGAGCACGTGCTCGTCGCCGACGAGGGTCAGCGTCGCGAGGTCGAGCTCGCGCAGCCAGACGTCGGCCTGGTCGTGCCAGTCGGGATTCTCTCGAAGGCGGGTGCCGACGTACCAGCAGCGGCCCTCGTGAAACAGCAGGGAGGGGTCGAAGCCGGCGGCGGTGAGCCAGTGCGGGTCGGACCACGGCCCGGCCGCATCCGTCGCCGTCATCACGAAGTTGCCGCTGGGCCCCGTGCCGTCGACGAGCGTGCAGACGAGGTAGAACACGCCCTCGTGGTGCCGAATGGTGGGGGCATACAGGCCCCGAGACGAGGCCACCCCGCTGAGGTCGAGCTGGTCGACACGGTCGATGACATGGCCGAGCTGGGTCCACTCGCGCAGGTCGGTCGAGTGGAAGACCGGCAGGCCGGGAAAGTACTCGAAGGTCGAGGTGACCAGGTAGTAGTCGTCGCCCACCCGACAGATCGAGGGGTCGGGGTAGGTGCCGCTGAGCAGCGGGCGGTCAGGCTCGAGCACGGTACTGCTCGAGGATCACCGGCCGGTAGTCGGGGGTCGGCGACGCGACAGTGTCGACCGCCCAGTCGGGCAGCGTCTGGGTCAGCGCCCACGCCGCCTGGCGGGCAGCACCCGCGGCGACATACTCGCCGGGGGTCGGGATGACCACCGGAACCTCGAAGACCTGCGCCGCGATCGCCTGCACGGCCGGGTTCTGCGCCGCACCGCCGACGAGCAGGATGCGCTCGGCCACCACGCCGTTCGCCTGCAGCGCCGCGAGGCCGTCGGCCAGAGCGGCGAGCATGCCCTCGATGGCGGCGCGCGCCAGGTTGGGGCGGGTCGTGGAGTGCAGGGTCATGCCGAAGAGGGTGGCCGTGGCGTTCGGCAGGTTCGGGGTGCGCTCGCCCTCGAAGTAGGGCTGAAGAACGAGCCCCTCTGACCCGGGCTCGGCCTGCAGCGCGAGGGCGCCGAGCTCGTCGTGCGAGACGCCAAGCAAGGCGGCCGTCGAGTCGAGGATGCGGGCCGCGTTGAGGGTCGCGATGAGGGGGAGGTAGTTGCCGGTGACATCCGCGAATCCGGCCACGGTGCCGCTGTCGTCACGCGCGGGGGTCGTCGAGACGGCGAAGACCGTGCCGCTCGTGCCGATCGAGATGATCACGTCGCCGGTCGCCGCGCCGATGCCGAAGGCCGCGCCCGCGTTGTCGCCCGCGCCGGGGCCAACCACGAGCTCGCCCGCCGTGACGAACTCGCTCGGGCCGAGCACGCGGGGCAGGATCGCGTCGTGGCCGAGTGCCGCGATCAGGATCTCGCGGTCGTACTCGTTCGTCGCGGAGTTGAAGTAGTTGGTGCCGCTCGCGTCGGAGCGGTCGGTCACGAGCTCGGTGAGGTCAGGGTTGTCGGGCCCGAAGCCGCGCAGGCGCCAGGTCAGCCAGTCGTGGGGGAGGGCCACCGCAGCGACCTTCGCGGCGTTCTCCGGCTCGGCGTCGCGCAGCCAGCGCAGCTTCGTCGCGGTGAAGCTCGCGACCGGAACGCAGCCCGTGCGCTCGGCAAGCACGTCGGCACCGAACTCGGCGATGAGGTCGCGCGCGGCCTGCGCCGATCGCGTGTCGTTCCAGAGAAGGGCGTCACGGATGACCCTGCCGCCGTCATCGAGAACAACCATGCCGTGCTGCTGGCCGCCGACCGCGATCGCGGCGACGTCGTCGAGCCCGCCCGCATCGTTGATCGCTGCCTGCAGCGCATCCCACCACGCCGCGGGGTCGACCTCGGTGCCCTCGGGGTGGCTCGCACGTCCCGTGCGAACCACGGCTCCCGTGTCGAGGTCGCGAATGACGACCTTGCAGCTCTGGGTGGACGAGTCGACGCCGGCGACGAGGGTCATGATTGCCTTTCGAAAGTCGAGTTGCCCACTTTTGTCGGTGGCTGACGCCTTAGAGCGACAAAAGTGGGCAACTCGAGGAGGAACTAGCCGCGAGCGCCGAGCAGGTGCTCGGTAGCCAGCTGCTGCAGGCGAACGAAGCCGAAGCCCTTGCCGTTGAAGTAGGCGCTGTAGTCGAAGTCCTCGTACGAGGACTTGTCGGCGAGGAAGTCGTCGTACGACTCGCCCTCGTTCAGCGTGGGCGTGTTGATCTCGTTGACGCGCGAGGCGGCGAGAGCCTCCTGCACCTCGGGGTCGGCGCGGAAGGCCGCGGCGCGCTCCTTGAGCAGCAGGTAGGTCTGGATGTTGGCGCGAGCAGAGTCCCAGACGCCGGTCTCGTCCTCGGTGCGCGAGGGCTTGTAGTCGAAGTGGCGGGGACCGGTGTAGGTCTGGCCGCCATCGTGCGAGCCGTTCTCGAGCAGGTCGACGAGCGAGAAGGCGTTGTTGAGGTCGCCGTGGCCGAAGACGAGGTCCTGGTCGTACTTGATTCCACGCTGGCCGTTGAGGTCGATGTGGAAGAGCTTGCCCTGGTTGAGTGCCTGCGCGATGCCGGCGGTGAAGTTGAGGCCGGCCATCTGCTCGTGGCCCGTCTCGGGGTTCACGCCGAACAGCTCGGGGCGCTCGAGCGTCTCGATGAAGGCGATCGCGTGACCGAGGGTCGGCAGCAGGATGTCGCCGCGGGGCTCGTTCGGCTTAGGCTCGATGGCGAACTTGATGTCGTAGCCCTTGTCGGTCACGTATTCGGCGAAGAGGTTCACTGCCTCGCGGTAGCGGTCGAGTGCTCCGCCGATGTTCTTGGCGGCGTCGTACTCTGCGCCCTCGCGGCCGCCCCACATGACGAAGGTCTTGGCGCCGAGCTCAGCACCGAGGTCGAGCTGGCGCATGGCCTTGCGCATGGCGAAGCGGCGCACGCCGCGGTCGTTCGACGTGAAGCCGCCGTCTTTGAAGACGGGGGGCGAGAAGAGGTTGGTGGTGACCATGGGGATGATCAGGCCGGTGTCGGCCAGGCCCTGCTTGAGGCGGTCGATCTGCGACTGGCGCTTGGCGTCATCCGAGCCGAAGTCGAAGAGGTCGTCGTCGTGGAAGGTGAGGCCGTAGGCGCCCACCTCCTTGAGCTTCTCCAGCACGTGCACGACGTCGAGGGCGGCGCGGGTGGGGCCACCGAAGGGGTCGGCGCCGTTGTAGCCAACGGTCCAGAGGCCGAATGAGAACTTGTCTTCAGGGGTGGGTGTCAGAGCCATAGTGAGCTTCCTCAACGTCATTGGTGAATAGTTATTGCTCACAACATATTCCCAATCTGCACGAGAGTCAAAGCCTTCCGCTCAGAAATTGCCCGGATAAACGCCGAAGCCCCTTATGTTGGGCAATTCAACATAAGGGGCTCTCGGCGGATCAGGCGGAGCGAGTGCTGCCGCGTGCGCCGAAGCGCTGCTGCAGCAGAACGGCGCCGACGATGATGAAGCCCTTGATCAGCGCCTGAATCGACGGGTCGAGGTTGTACTTCGTGAAGAGGTTCAAAAGCAACGAGAAGATCAGGATGCCGAGAACAGACCCGACGATCGACCCGCGGCCGCCGATAAGCAGCGTTCCACCCACGACCACTGCGGCAATGACGTCGAGCTCAAGCAGGATTCCGTGGGTCGAGGTGCCAACCGTGGTGCGGCTCATCAGCATGAGGGCGCCGATTCCGGCGGTGAGGCCGGCGAGCGCGTAGACGTAGACGGTGTGGCGCTTGACGTTGATGCCAGCCAGGCGGGCGGCCTCCCGGTTGCCGCCGATGGCCACGGTTCGGCGCCCGAAGGTGGTGCGGTTGAGCAGCACCCAGCCGAGCACGGCGACGAGCGCGAAGATCCAGACGATCATCGGAATACCCAGCGGGCTGCTG
>JBIIAR010000160.1:0-5830 GCA_044239765.1 Microbacteriaceae bacterium | reverse complement strand
ACATCCTCGCGGCAACCGAGGTGCCAGCAGCCAACGAGACGCAGTGCGGATGGGGTTCGAACCACTCGCTCACCGGCGCCCAGGACGCGGTGCGCACCATGCTCGCCGAGCGCGCGACGTGGAGCGAAGTCACCGCATGACCCGGCCGCTGGCCATCATCATCACCGCGATGGACGATGAGCTCGCGCCCTTCGTGCACAGGGCCACCGCGGTCGGCGAGCCGACGCGCACCGGCAACTCGGTGCAGCGCACCGCGACGCTCAACGGACACGAGGTGCTGCTGGTGACGAGCGGAATCGGGCTCGTCAACGCATCCAGCGCCGCGGTCGCGGCCATTCTCGGCAGCGAGGGCTCGCCGGTGGTCATCAGCGCGGGCAGCGCGGGCGGGCTCGGCGCCGAGGTCAAGGTCGGCGACGTGGTCGTCGGCAGCGAGTACATCAACGCGGATGCGGACGCCCGCGCCTTCGGCTACGTGCGCGGCCAGGTTCCGCAGATGCCGGCCTCGTACTCGCCGAGGGAGGCCGAGCTCGCACTGCTGCGGAGCTCGCACGCCACCGACGCGCTCTTCGCGGGCGCGCGGCTGCACGTCGGCCTCATGGTCTCGGGCTACAGCTTCGTGACGCCCGACAAGGCAGAGGCGATCATCGAGGCCTTTCCGGCCTCGCAGTCGACCGACATGGAGTCCAGTGCGATCGCGCAGGTCGCCCACTCGCACGGCCTCTCGTTCATCTCGGTGCGCGGCATCAGCGACCTGTGCGGGGCTGAGGAGTTCACCACCCACGTCGACGACGCGGCCGACCGCTCGGCCGCCGTGGTCGAGGCGATCCTGCCGGCGCTCGTCGCCGCCCGCTCCTGACGGCCAACCGGCCATAAGCGAACCAACGGCCTGTTCCGACGGCCGGTTTGTTCGCAAACGGGCCGTTGGTAGCCTCAAGGGGTGCCACACGACCTGCTGACCATCGCCCGCGACGTCGCCCTGCAGGCGGGGGCGCTTGCGAAGCAGCGCCGGTCGGAGGGCGTCGAGGTCGCCGCGAGCAAATCAAGCCCCGTCGACATCGTGACGGAGGCCGATCGCGAGACGGAGCGCCTCATCCGCTCGCTTCTCGCCGACAGGCGGCCGGATGACGGGTTCTTCGGTGAGGAGAGCGACGCCACGAGCAGCTCGAGCGGCCTGCACTGGATCGTCGACCCCATCGATGGAACGGTCAACTTTCTCTACGGCATTCCGCACTACGCGGTGAGCATCGCGGTCGTCGAGGGCGAGCCTGACCCGCTGACCTGGACGGCGCTCGCGGGCGCGGTCGTCAACCCGGCGAGCGGTGAGGTCTTCACCGCATCGGCCGGTGAGGGCGCGTTTCTCGGCGAGACGCGCCTGCAGGTCGCCGAGAGCGTCGAGCTGTCGCAGGCGCTCGTCGCGACCGGCTTCGCGTATGACTCGACGATGCGCGGGCGGCAGGGCGCGCTTGTGGCCCAGCTGCTGCCTGAGGTGCGGGATATTCGGCGACTGGGCACGGCATCCCTCGATCTGTGCTTCGTCGCGAGTGGTCGCCTCAACGCCTATTTCGAGCGCACGCTGAGCCCGTGGGACCACGCCGCCGGAGCGCTCATCGCCCGCGAGGCGGGCGCTCGGGTGAGCGGCCTGGGCGGTGCCGCCCCCAGCAAGGACTTCATCATCGCGGCCGAGCCGAGCCTCGCTGAGCGGCTCGAAGCCCGACTGCGTGAGCTTGGCGTGTGAAACGCGACTGGTTATCTCGCGCGTGAGTCGTTACCCTTTATAGAACTGTTACCTTGCGCGCACCTTCGTGCAGGTGAAAGACCCGAAGATTCGCACTCGCCGCCCGTTATGGCTGAGTGACCTCTAGAGGAGATCCCGTCATGGCACTAGCAACCCGCGTTGTTGCGCTGCCGCTGACCCTCGAGGCAGGCGCGTGAGTCTCGACAACGGTGCACCGCAGTCCCGCCGCGAGCTTCGCGAGCTGCAGAACCGCCGCACCCCCGCCGCCCGCCCGGCGGCAGCCCGCACGATCGTCGTTCGTCGCCCGGCCCCGAAGAAGCGCAAGAACTTCGCGTCGTCGCTGCTGTCATTCGGCGCGATGCTCTTCGCCGGCGCGCTGCTCGTCGGGGTCTCGATTCCGGCGAACGCATTCATGGCGGATGCCAACCAGACCCCCACAGCCACGCTCACCGCGGTAGACGGACAGAGCGTCTCCGTCTCGGCGGATCTCGCCTCCGCGACCACCACCCGCGCCGGCTTCACCGTCACCAGCTATGCGGAGCTGCTGCGCGCCCGCTACGGCAACCGCAGCTACAGCTACACCGTGGGCACCGGCCCCGTGCAGTGGCCCTTCCCCTACGCGGTGCCGATCAGCGACGGCTACGGCGAACGGGTCGCCCCCTGCCGCGGCTGCTCGTCGTTCCACAAGGGAACGGACTTCACCCCCGGGGCCGGATCCGCGATTTACTCGATCGCCGCGGGCGTTGTCAGCTACACCGAGGTGAGCGACAGCGGCATGGGCAACAACGTCATCATCGACCATGTCATCAACGGCGTGAAGGTGCAGAGCATGTACGCGCACATGCAGATGAACTCCAGCCCGCTGAATGTCGGCGACGTGGTTGCCGTTGGCGACTTCGTAGGCCTTGTCGGCGAGACCGGCACCGCAATCGGCGCCCACCTGCACCTTGAGATCATCACCAGCGCGGGGCAGATCGACCCCTACGCCTGGCTCAAGGCGAACGCCGCCAAGTGACCGCCCTCGTTGGCGGCCTGCTCGGCGCCTGCGCCATCGTCTTCGGCGTGATCGCCATCCTCAAGCCCGGCGCGCTGCGCCGCCGCTTCGACGGCCGCGACAACTGGATGGTCGTCAAAGACAAGGAGCGCGACTTCGAGCCGCGCGCGACGCAGGCCGGCGGCGTGGTGTTTGCCGTGGCCGGGCTCGCGCTGATTGTGCTCAGCGTGCTGGGTGTGTTCGGGTAGCTACTCCGCGACCAGCCACACCGTCGTGTCACCGGGCAGCGACGCCCCGTCGATCTCGCCGCTGGCGAGCACCACACGACCGGCGGGCAGCTCGATCGCGACATCCCCGGCATTCGCGATCACGGTGATCGCGCCGTTGCGGAACGCGACGACAGCGGGCCCGAGGTCGGTGATCCACTCGAGCGACCCGTGGCCGAGGCTGTGAGCGCTGCGCAGGGCGAGAGCCGCGCGGTAGAGCTCGAGGGTGCTGCCCGCGACGTCCAGCTGGCGATCGCGCGAGTAGTCGTCCCAGTCAGTTGGCTGGGGGAGCCAGCTGGCGCCGGTGCTGTTGAAGCCGTAGCCGGGGGTGCCGGCCTCCCACGGGATCGGCACGCGGCATCCGTCTCGTCCGTATTTCTCACCGTTGGTGCGGAACCAGGTCGGGTCCTGCCGGGAGGCGTCGGGCAGGTCGATGACCTCGGGCAGGCCGAGCTCCTCGCCCTGGTAGATGTAGGCGCTGCCGGGAAGGCCGAGCATGAGGGATGTCGCAGCACGAGCGCGCTGCAGCCCCACCGCCCGGTCGGGCTGGCCCGGCGACTTCGGCCCGATGCCAGCGCCCTGCGGGTTCTCTGCCGTGAGTGCGAGGCGGGAGGCGTGCCGCACGACGTCATGGTTCGACAGCACCCAGGTGCTGGGGGCGCCAACGGTTGCAAACGACGAGATCGACGTGTCGATCACGCGCTTGAGTGCCGGAGCGGCCCACGTGGTCTCGAGGTAGGTGAAGTTGAAGGCCTGCTGCATCTCGTCGGGGCGCACCCAGCGGGCGAGCTTGGTGAGCGGCTCCACCCATGCCTCGGCGCAGAGCACTCGCTCGCCCTCGTACTCCTCGAGAACGTTGTGCCAGTCACGGTAGATCTCGTGCACGCCGTCCTGCGCCCAGTAGGGAGGGGTCGGGTTGTCGTTGTCGGCGCTGATCGAGGGCTCGAGGCCGACGTTGCCGCTGCCGCCCATGCTGCCGCCGTCGGCCGGCGGCGTGTAATCGGGCAGGCCATCGGCCTTGATGAGGCCGTGGGCGACGTCGACCCGGAAGCCGTCGACACCGCGGTCGAGCCAGAAGCGCAGCACGTCGCGAAACTGCGACCGCACCCACTCGCTCTGCCAGTTGAGGTCGGGCTGCGAGCTGTCGAAGAGGTGCAGGTACCACTGGCCGGGGGTGCCGTCGGGGCGGGTGACGCGGGTCCAGGCGGGGCCGCCGAAGACGGACTCCCAGTTGTTTGGCGGCAGTTCGCCGTTCTCGCCCGTGCCCTCGCGGAACATGTAGTGATCGCGAGCCTCAGAGCCCTCGTCAGAGGCGAGCGCCTCTTGGAACCACACGTGCTGGTCGCTGGAGTGGTTGGGCACGAGGTCGACGATCACGCGAATGCCGAGGTCGTGCGCCTTCGCCTGCATCGTGTCGAAGTCGCTGAGCGTGCCGAAGATCGGGTCGACGTCGCAGTAGTCGGCGACGTCGTATCCGGCATCCTTCTGCGGCGAGGTGAAGAAGGGCGAGAGCCAGATGGCGTCGACGCCGAGCGTCTTGAGCGAGTCGAGGCGCGAGGTGATGCCGGGCAGGTCGCCGATGCCGTCACCCGTGGAGTCGGCGAAGGACCGCGGATAGATCTGGTAGATCACGGCGGAACGCCACCACTCAGAACCGAGGGCGGTCGCGGTCTTCTTCACGTCTTCAGGGGAGGCAGCGAGGGTCATGTCTTCACTTTACGGTCAGCGCGCTCCATTGCAAGCGCTTGCACGGAGGCTAACTCACAACAAGTGATTCTGTAAACGGTTCCAGTCGACGACCCCTGTTTGGGGTGTCAGGCAACTTATTGCGGTGCGCAGACCCCACAGTTGCCAAAGATCAACCGACCCTGTATATCTGGAAGCGCTTGCAGTTCCGCAGGCGCATCAAGAGAACGGCCTCTTGCGAGCAGCAAGGCACAGGGGCCCGACACTGCACACGAAAGGCGACACCAATGAAGGTGAATCCCATCCTGGCAATGGGGGCGATGGCCACGGTCACCGCCCTCGCCCTTGCCGGTTGCGCAACCGGAGACTCGGGCGATGACCTGAGCGAAGGCTCCACCACGATCGTTATGTGGGTCGACACCGAGCGTGCCCCCGCGCTCAAGGACATCGCGGCCCAGTTCAAAGAAGACACCGGCATCACCGTGAAGCTCGAGATCAAGGACTTCGCCACGGTCGACCAGGACTTCATCAGCCAGGTTCCCACCGGCAAGGGCCCCGACCTCATCGTCAGCCCCCACGACAAGCTCGGCGCCTACGTCGCCAACGGCGTCGTTGCCCCGCTCGAGCTCGGCGATGTGGCAGGCGAGTTCGCGGACTCCGCCATTCAGGCCATGACCTATGAGGGCACCGTCTATGGCGTCCCTTACTCGATCGAGAACGTCGCCCTGCTGCGCAACGTCGACCTCGTGCCCGATGCCGCTGAGACCATGGACGAGGTTGTCGCCAACGGCCAGGCCTTCGTCAACGGCGAGGCCGACAAGTACCCGTTCCTCGTGGGCCTCTCGCCCGACCAGGGTGACCCGTACCACCTCTACCCGCTGCAGACCTCGTACGGTGCACCCGTCTTCGGTCTCGACGCGAACGGCAGCTACGACCCGACCAACCTGACGCTCGGCAACGAGGGCGGCCTCGCCTTCGCGGCGCAGCTCAAGCAGTGGGGTGCCGAGGGTGTGCTCAACGCCAACATCGACGGTGACAAGGCCAAGGAGTTCTTCCTCGCCGGCCAGTCGCCGTACTGGATCACGGGCCCATGGAACGTGCCAGACATCAAGGCCAGCGGCATGAACTACGCCATTGACCCGCTGCCCA
>JBIIAR010000157.1:0-5841 GCA_044239765.1 Microbacteriaceae bacterium | reverse complement strand
CTGAAAGGCAGTTGTGACCACCCTCACCGATTCTCCCGCAGTCGCACCGACCGAGCCCCGATCGGCTCGCAAGGTCGTCTGGGCCTCGCTCGTCGGCACCTCCCTCGAGTCCTACGACTTCTACGTCTTCGCCTACTTCTCGGCGATCTTCGCCGCTCCCCTCTTCTTTCCAGAGCTCGAGCCGGCGACCGCGGTCATCACGGCCTTCGCCGTTCTCGCCCTCTCGTACTTCGTGCGGCCCCTCGGCGCCATCATCTTCGGCAACCTCGGCGACCGCATCGGACGCCGCCGGGTGCTGCTCATCACCATCACCCTCATGGGCGTCGCCACCGGTGCGATCGGCCTGCTGCCCAGCTTTGAGACCATCGGCCTCGCCGCGCCGCTGCTGCTGACCGGACTGCGCATTCTGCAGGGCCTCTCGCTCGGCGGCGAGTGGGGCGGCGCCATTCTCGTCGCCGTCGAGCACGCCGAGCCGAAGAAACGGGGCCTCTATGCCGCGATCCCGCAGCTCGGCTCGCCCATCGGCACCATCCTCACCGCGGTGCTGTTCCTGGTGCTCAGCGCGACCCTCGCCCCGGCCGACATGCTGGCCTGGGGGTGGCGCGTGCCCTTCCTGCTCGCCTTCCCGCTGCTCGCCGTCTCGCTCTACCTTCGCCTCGCGATCGACGAGACGCCGCTGTTCAAGAACCTCGTGGCGACCGATAAGCGCGAGCGCATCCCGGTGCTCGCAGTGTTCCGCAAGCACCCCGTCGGCATCATCGTGGCCATCGGCGCCGCGCTGCTCGGCATCGGCTCCTACTCGCTGATGAACACCTACACGATCAGCTACGGCGTCGTGACGCTCGGCTTCTCATATCAGGACCTCTTCGTCGCGACGACGATCGGCTCGCTGCTGCAGCTCATCACCATCCCGGCATTCGGGCTGCTGGCTAACCGCATCGGCTCGGCGCGCGTCGTCATCATCGGCGCACTGGGCACGGCGCTCATCGCCTTCCCGATGTACTTTCTGCTGCAGTTCGCGACCTTCCCGATCCTCGTCGGCACGATGATCATCGGCGGCATCCTGCCGACCCTCGCCTGGGCCGGTCTCGGTGGTCTCATGGCCGACATCTTCGGCGGCCCGGTGCGTTACAGCGCCCTCGCGATCTCCTACGCGGTCGCGGCTGCCCTCAGCGGACTGATCCCGACCGTCACGGCCTCCCTCTCGAAGGCGACGGATGCCGCCTGGTGGCACCCCGGCATCGTACTCGTCACCATCTCGGTGATCACGCTCGTGAGCGCCATCGTCGCCGCCCGCTGGACCAAGCCGGTCGACGAGCTGGTCGAGGTCTAGGCAGGCAGCTGGTTGGCGCGGGGGGTGAGAGCGCCCTGCGCCGACCAGAAGCCCGGAGCCCGGTACTCGAGCTCGACGTCACCGCCCGCGGCAAGCACGATCTCTGCCGGAGCGAACAGGGCCTGTGAGCCCGTCTTCTTCTGGGCCACCGCGATGGTGACGGGTCGATCGGCCGGCAGTCGCCACTGGCCACGCAGGTTCCACTCGCCCAGCTGCGAGACGCCGTCGATGAAGACCAGCGGCACCACGTAGCTGTAGCGGCCCAGCGGGTGCGAGTGCACGGTGATTCCCACCGTGCGCAGCTGAGCATCCGTCATGAGGCCCACACTAGGGCCAAGCGGCTACCATGGAGGCACCTCAACACTCAGGCACTTCACCAACGACACGGTGCCGCATATATCGAAAGCAGGATCACTGATGCCCAACGCCATTCCCGAGAAGCCCGCCCTCGAAGGCCTGGAGCAGAAGTGGGGCCCGGTCTGGGAGACCACTGGAACGCACGCTTTCGATAGGGCCAGCGCCACGCGCGAGAACATCTACTCGATCGACACTCCCCCACCCACGGCGTCGGGCAGCCTGCACATCGGCCACGTGTTCAGCTACACCCACATGGACCTCGCCGCCCGCTACCAGCGCATGCGCGGCCGCAGCGTCTTCTACCCGATGGGCTGGGACGACAACGGCCTGCCGACAGAGCGACGCGTGCAGAACTACTACGGCGTTCGCTGCGACCCCTCTCTGCCCTACGTGCACGACTTCGTGCCGCCGCTCGAGGGGGGCGACAACGCCTCGTCGAAGGCCGCCGACCAGCAGCCGGTCAGCCGGCGCAACTTCATCGAGCTGTGCGAGCGCCTCACCATCGAAGACGAGAAGCAGTTCGAGAAGCTCTGGCGCGACCTCGGCCTCTCGGTCGACTGGAAGCTCACCTACCGCACCATCGGCGACGAGTCGCAGCGCGTCGCGCAGCAGATGTTCCTCGGCAACCTCGCGCGCGGCGAGGCCTACCAGGCCGATGCCCCCACCCTGTGGGACATCACCTTCCGCACGGCGGTGGCCCAGGCCGAGCTGGAGGACAAGGAGCAGCCGGCCGCGTACCACCGGCTCGCGTTCCACGCCGCCGATGGCTCTGACATCCACATCGAGACCACTCGCCCCGAGCTGCTGCCCGCCTGTGTCGCACTCGTGGCCCACCCCGACGACGAGCGCTACCAGGGGCTCTTCGGCACGACCGTGACCACGCCGCTCTTCGGCGTCGAGGTGCCGATCGTCGCCCACCACCTCGCCCAGAAAGACAAGGGATCAGGCATCGCCATGATCTGCACCTTCGGTGACGTGACCGACGTGGTGTGGTGGCGCGAGCTCGACCTTCCCAACCGCACGATCATCGGTGCCGACGGCCGTCTCGTCGCCGACGCCCCCGACGTGATCACCGGCGCCGGCCTCGGCATCTACGCAGAGCTGGCCGGCAAGACCGTGTTCAGCGCCAAGGCGAAGATCGTCGAGCTGCTCAAGGAGTCGGGCGAGATGATCGGCGACGCCAAGCCGATCGTGCACCAGGTGAAGTTCTTCGAGAAGGGCGACAAGCCGCTCGAGATCATCTCGACGCGCCAGTGGTACATCACCAACGGATCCCGCGACACCGCGCTCAAGTCGCGTCTCGTCGACGCCGGCAAGGCCATCAACTTCGTGCCCGACCACATGCGTGTGCGCTACGAGAACTGGGTGGGCGGACTCACCGGCGACTGGCTGATCTCGAGGCAGCGATTCTTCGGTGTACCGATCCCCGTCTGGTACGAGATCGACGAGAACGGCGAGAGGGGGGCCGTCATCGTGCCCGCCGAGGGCACGCTGCCTGTCGACCCGGCATCCGATGTTCCCCCCGGATACACCGAGGCCGATCGTGGCACGCGATTCGTCGGTGAGGTCGACATCATGGACACCTGGGCCACCTCGTCGCTGACCCCGCAGATCGCGGGCGGCTACGGCACCGACCCCGAGCTCTTCGACCTCGTGTTCCCCTACTCCCTGCGCAGCCAGGGGCAGGACATCATTCGCACCTGGCTCTTCTCGACCGTGCTGCGCGCCGAGCTCGAGCACGGCCAGGTGCCGTGGAAGAACGCCGGCATCTCGGGCTTCATCGTCGACCCCGACCGCAAGAAGATGTCGAAGTCGAAGGGCAACGTCGTGACCCCCGCGGGCATGCTCGAGGAGCACGGATCGGATGCGGTGCGCTACTGGGCTGCCTCAAGCCGCCTCGGCACCGACGCGGCCTTCGACCCGCAGAACCCGAAGCAGATCAAGATCGGGCGCCGTCTGGCGATCAAGGTGCTCAACGCGGCGAAGTTCGTGCTGTCGTTCCCGGCCGGCGACGGTGGCGCTGTCACCAACCCGCTCGACCTCGACATGCTCGCCGAGCTCGACCAGGTCGTCGCAGCAGCAACACGGGCCTTCGACGAGTACGACCACGCCAAGGCCCTCGAGGTCTCGGAGCACTTCTTCTGGGTGTTCTGCGACGACTACCTCGAGCTCGTCAAGGAGCGCGCCTACGGTGCCACCACGCCCGAGGGCCAGGCGAGCGCCGCGCTCGCGCTTCGGCAGGCGCTCGACGTGCTGCTGCGCCTGTTCGCCCCCGTCATCCCCTTCGCCACAGAAGAGGTCTGGAACTGGACGCACGACGGCTCGGTGCACACCGCGGCGTGGCCGACCTCTGCGGGATCGACGCCGAGCGGCCTGCTGCCGCTCGTGAGCGAGGCGCTCATCGGCATCCGCCGCGCGAAGACGGATGCCAAGGCCTCGCAGAAGACGGAGGTCGTGTCGGCGACCATCAGCGGCCCCGCCCTGCTCGAGCAGGGCATCGAGGACCTCAAGCTCGTCGGCCGCATCGCGACCGTGACCTTCGTCGAGAGTGACACCGTCGGCGTGAGCGACATCGTGCTCGCGGAGGTCGCCGAGTGATCCGTGCCATCGAGCTGGCCGACCGCGACGCGTGGGCGCGCCTGTTCGTGGCCTATGGCGAGTTCTATGAGACCGCGTTCACCGACGAGGTCGTCGACAGCACCTGGCGGCGCCTTCTCGACCCGACCGAGGGTGTCGACGCTCTCGTCGCCGAGCTGGATGGCGAGGTCGTCGGCTTCGCCCACTACCGATCGCACCCCGATACCTTCTCGACCGGCCGCGACTGGTTTCTCGACGACCTGTACACCGACCCCGCCGCCCGCGGCCAGGGTGTCGCGACGCAGCTCATCGACCACCTGAAGCAGCTCGCCGACGGCACCCTGCGCTGGATCACAGCGGAGTCGAACGCAACAGCACAGAGCGTCTACGACAAGGTCGCGACCCGCACCACGTGGGTCACCTACGAAGTGAGGTCATGATGCAGCTCGGAACCCGCTGGTCGGTCGGCGACACTCCCCCGGCCACCCTGCCCGCGGCGGTGCTCGCCGCCATCATCGCCACCGAGGCCGAGCTGTCGGGCGTCGACACGGCAACCTGGCGCTGGACGCTCACCTGGCTCGAGCGCAAGCCGATCGTGCAGCTCGACGACGGCACGACGCTGCGGTTCGACCCGGCGACCAACGAGGTCACGACTACTCAGGAGTAGCCATCTCGAGGCGGCTCGCGAAGTCCTCGAAGTCGCCCGCCATCTCGTGACCGGGATACGGCACGTAGAACTGCTCCTGCCCCCAGTTGGCCCAGGTCATGAGGTAGGCGATGCGACGCGCGTCGGGGTCACCCTCGATCGCGTCGAGCAGGTCGGTGAAGAAGGTCAGCCCGTCGTTGCCGCTCGGCCGCAGCGTGCGGTCACCGTTGCGGCCGAACTCGGTGAGCGCGGCGATCTTGCCGCGGGCATCCGCGGTTCTCGAGACCATGGCCAGATCGGGGATCAGCTCGTCGAGGTAGTCGCCCTCGCCACTCGACTCGTAGAAGTCGAGACCGAGGATGTCGACCACGTCATCGCCCGGGTACGTGGCGAGGTACGTGTCCTCATCGCCGTTGAATGGGCCGTTCGGCGACCAAGCGTAGAGCAGGTTGGTCACGCCGAGCCCGTCACGCAGGTAGGTGACCGCGTAACGGTAGAGCTCGCTCGTGTCAGAGCCCGCCCACCAGAACCAGGTGCCGTTGCCCTCGTGGAAGGGGCGAAAGATGATCGGGATCAGCTCACCGTCGTCGTCAACCGCGGCTGCGGCCAGCTCGGCGACCTGGTCGAGGTACCCGTCGAGCGGCGCGGGATCATTGAGCAGCGCGGTGACCGGATCACCCGACAGGTCGGCGTAGTCGCCGCCCGTGACGGGATTGGGCAGATGGGCGCTGAGCGTGCTCACGGCGCCGAGTCGGTCCGCCGCGATCACGCCGTCGATGACCGCCCGCAGGCTCTTCGGCGGTTCGCTGCCGTCGAAGGCGAGGGTGTCCCAGCCGATGATGGCAGGCACATCGCCGGTGACGGCCTCGGCATCCGGTCCTCCCGACACGTTCACCGTCAGCGCGAGCTGCTGCCCGAAGCGCACGCC
>JBIIAR010000211.1:0-4657 GCA_044239765.1 Microbacteriaceae bacterium | reverse complement strand
GTTCGACGAGCTGGCACCCCAGGTCACCTCGATGTCTCCGGTGGTGGCACTCGTCGCCTGCGGAGCCGGTGACGGTGAGCTCGGGGGGCCGACCGTCTGCACGGTGGTCGACGTGCGGTTCCACTCGGACTCATTCGTCACCTGCGCGCTGTTGCGCGCGTAGACAGCGACGGTGTACACAACATCGTTCGCCAGCCCCGGGATCGTGACGTTCGTCGTGCCAGCGGGCACGGTGGTCGAGGTCACGCCGACCACGACGATCGTGTAGCCGACAATGGCGGTGCCCGGGCTCGGGTTGCCCACAGCACTCCACGAGACGTCGATCGAGGCACCCGTGGGCGCGCCCGCGGCCGGGGTGGGCACCGCGCTCACCGTGGCGGGCGCTGCCGGCAGGAAGTCGATCGAGTAGGCGTCGCTCAGCGGGCTGGGCGCAGAGTCACCGATGCCGTTCGTCGCCACCACCTGGAAGGTGTAGAGCTCACCCACAGCGAGGCCCGGGAGGCTGCAGATGGTTGAGGTGCCGCAGTCGTGACTGTAGCCCCCGTTGCTCGAGCTGGTGACGCGGTAGTTCGTGATGGGTGAGTTGTTCGGCTGGGGGGCCGTGATGCGAAGAACAAGCTCGCCGTTCACGAAGCTGTTGTTCTGCCTCAGGGGCTTGGCCGGGGCATCCGGAACGTCCTGGATCGAGATGCGCACGGTGCCCCAGGCGAAGCGGTCAGGGTCGTTGGTCGCATCCGCCACCTGGTACTGCAGGTTGATGTCACCCGGCGCGGCCGACGCGGCGACGTCGACGGTGATGCGGCTGCTGTCGGCCGAGACGGTGATCGTCACACCGTCGGGCAGGGAGTCCCCGCCGGTACCGGTGACCTGCACAACAGTCAGCGGCTGGCCAGGGAAGGGGTTGGTCGCCTCGTCGTTGGCGAGCACGTCGATCACCGTCTGAGCGCCGCGCTTCGTCACCTCGTTGTCGGCGGCAGGGCGGGCCAGTGGGCGCGTCGACGGCACCACGCTGAGGTCGATACGGCCGGGCTTGCCCTGGTTGACGGCGTCGCGCACACCAACCGTCATCGAGGTCGTCGACTTCTTGACCGCGTCGTCGTCAGCCGTGATGGTGAGCAGCTGTCCGGTGAGCCTGAAGCTGAAGCCGACCGGGGCGGCATCCGTCACCGAGTACTCGAGCTCGTCGAGGTCGTCGGCATAGGGGTAGGTGGTCAGCTCGAGCAGGTTGATGACCTTCTCCTGACCGGGCTCGAACTCGATGGCAGCGCCGTTGAACGACGGCGCCTGGTTGGTGCGCGGGTTGACGATGATAGGCAGCACGAGGATCGCCTTGCGGCCGTTCGGATCCGTGGCCGAGGTGCCATCCGTCACCTCAAACGAGATGGATGCCGTGCCGTAGTACAGATCGGATGACCGGTACTGCAGGGTGTCGCGGTCAACCACGAGGGTCGAGCCGTCAGCGTGCGTCGCCGAGACCGTGCTCGAGTCGGTCAGCCGCACCTGTTTTCCGCCCACCGCGATCACGTAGTCGTTGAGGTCGATCGTGAGGGTCTCCTCGCTCGTGACGATGAGCTTCGGGGCCCGTCGGTCGAGCTGTGGAAGAGCGTCGTTGAACCCGGGCACCCAGATGAAGGCATACGAGCGCACCGCCGGGTCGTCGGGGTGCGATACCGCGAAGGGGATGATCTGACGCTCGTCGCCAACGGTCACCCGGATCTGCTTGTTGGGCAGCACCTCGGCGTTGGGATAGCCGGCGAGCACCGACACGCCGAGCTCGGTGACCGCTCCGTCGGCGAAGAACACGCGGTCGAGAACGCTGACGTCGACGGTGTCACGGTCGAGGGTGTCAGAGAGGGTCAGCACGGTGTCGGAGGCGATCGGGAACGACAGCGGCGCCTCGTTCACCACGATCACCCGGATGAAGTTGGAGCTGGTTCCGCCCCGCTCGTTGGCGATCGTGTAGAGCGCGCCGTAGGTGCCCTCCTCGTCCGGAGGGGTGATGGTGACGATCGAGCCGTCGGTGATGGTCGCAATCGTCTCCGTGTCGTTCGGCACGACGCTCGTCACCGAGAGTGCCCCGCCATCGGGGTCGGAGTCGTTGGCGAGCACCTGCACCGAGATGCTCGAGCCGGGTCGCACCGTGACCTCGTCCTCAATGGCCACCGGGTTGCGGGCGCCGTCGAGCCGCGGACTGATGCCGACGCGGATCGTGCCCGTCGCGCGGGAGCCCAGCGCGTCGATGAGCGTGTAGGTGAAGGTGTCGGTGCCGGGCGAGTACTCCCCCGCCTCATAGAGGATGTAGTCCGCACCGACCTCGATCACGGAGCCCTTCTCCGGGCTGGAGGCCTGCCCGAGCAGCTGCACAGAGTCGCCGTCGGGATCGATGCCGTCGAGTGGGATGTCGATGCGCACCTGCTCGCCGGCGAGCACCCGTGCCGTGATGCGGGACGGCGCCGGAGCGTGGTTGGTGTCGATATTGGGCTCGCGCACCTGGATGGTGATCTGGGCGTCGGCATACTGGCCGAAGGGTCCGAGGATGCGGTAGGTCGCGGTGAAGTTGCCGGTGTGGTCGGGGGCGAGGTAGCGCAGGGTGTTACCCGACGTGAACAGCAGGCCGGAGTCGTCGCCGACGTTCTCGACCAGTTGCGGGGCGAGGGTGATCGTCTCGCCGTCCGGGTGCTCGTCGTTGTCCATCACCGGGATCGTGATCGCGTCGCCGACGCGCACGGTGGCCGTGTCGTCGCGGGCGACCGGCGGCTGCGACTGGTCGGGCAGCGGTATCTCGATGACGGTGATCGTGCCCTCGGCCTCGGCGAGGCCGTTGCTGATGCGGTAGCCGAAGGTCACCGGGCCGTCGAGCAGCGAGAGCAGGGAGACGCGCACGGCCCGCTGCTCGAGCACCTCGGCGCGCACGCCGGAGCCGCTGGGGATGTTCATGACGCCGGTGACGAGAAGCACCCCACCGCCCGGATCGATGTCGGTTGACGCGACGTCGATGGTCTGGCTGCTCAGCGTCCTGATGAACACCGTCTTGGGTACGGTGATCGGGGTGCTGTTCGAGTCCGGCGGCGCGGCGACATCGAGGCGAACGACACAGCTGACGGTCTGCACGTCGTCGGTGACGACGTAGTCCAGGTAGTGCGTGCCGACGACATCGCTCGTGGCACGGAAGGTGCCGCGCTCGAAGTTGGCGGTGACCTCCACCCCGCTCTTCGGGGGAACGGCGTTGAGACGGATCGTTCCGTTGCCGCCGCGCACGTGGTCGAGCGGTGCCACCCGCACCTCGACACCGGAGTAGGCGAGCACGACGAAGGCGTCGCAGAGAATGGGAACCTCGCCCGAGGGGCTCACGGTCACAGCGAGGCTTCCCAGGCCTTGGGCCGTGCCGTCCGAGACGACGAGGGTGATGCTCTTGTCAGCGCCGCCGGCGCCGTTGTCGGAGTAGACGACCGTGCCGTCCGGCTTGTACGCAACGGTGTCGGGCGATGCGACCGATGCCGACGCGAGGTAGAACGGGTCGCCGTCGGGGTCGATCCAGTCGCCGAGCACCTCGAGCGTCACCTGCCCACCGCTGCCGACGTCGGCACGGGTCTGGCGCACCTGCTGCGGCGGCGAGTTCTCGGTCGCGCCGCGCACGGTAATCGTGGCGGTCGCGCTCGCTGTTCCGCCGCGACCGTCGCTGATCGTGTAGCCGAAGGCGACGACCCCCGACGCGCCAGCGGCCAGTGTGACCTGCACGGCCTGCGAGTCGTTGATGATGTCGACCCGCCCGACCGACGGGTCGAGGGCGTCGACCTTCGTCACGACGAGAACGTCGCCGTTCGGGTCGTAGTCGTTGAGCAGAACAGGCACCGGGGAGGCCTGTCCCGGCCGCGCACCGAAGGCATCGTCGACGGCGACCGGCGGCAACTGCGCCTGCTCGGTCTCGGGCGGCGTGGTCTCGTCGTTCTGCTCGACCTGCTGCTGGTCGTCGAGGGTGGCTATCAGGTCGTCCCAGTTGTCGATCAGCTCGCCGTCGGACTGCACCGCCCACGCGGCTCCCGCGCGGGCGTCGTTGAGCACGAGGCGGTCGCCGTTGGACTGGAATACCAGCTGGGGCACGCCGGGCATGCCGACCAGCTCGATATCGGTGCCGCGTGCCTGGTCGTCAGCGCAGTGCCGCCAGGCGCTGCCATCTGCCCACGCGGCGAAGTCACAGCCGCCCGAGACGCTCGGCGCGGCCGCCGCCCCGCTGCGATCACTGACGAGGCTCGTGATGCCGGCACCGAAGCGCACGCTGACCAGACCGGAGGCGTGGCCGACAAGCACCGCGTCGCCCTCGGCTGCCGGCCTCTGCAGCACGGGAGTGCCCGTCACGCTGTCGCCGAGCTCGGTGACCCCTGCCGCGGTTTCGAGCACGCCGGTCTCCGTGTCGAGAACCGCCCACTGGCCGCCCACCGAGGTGATCTCGTAGACGTCATCACTCGGGCCGAAAGCCGTGCTGGTGGTTTGCTGCACCACGGCGGCCGCTGCCGCGTCGACGCGGAACACCTGCCCCGCGTCGGGGGAGAAGCCGAAGAGCAGCCCGTTCGGGTCGACGCTGACCACGGAGTCGGCCCCGAGGTTGAGACTGGGCAGCTGGGCCGCGTCAAAGGTCGAGAGGGCATCGAGCGGCAGG
>JBIIAR010000156.1:0-5882 GCA_044239765.1 Microbacteriaceae bacterium | reverse complement strand
CGCGCAGTCCGTTCTCATGGGCGAGGGCCTCGTCGAGCTCGACTACCTCGTGATTGTGAGCCCCACGACATTTCTGCCGGTGGACGAGGGCTACAAGGGCAAGGCGATCGTGCTCATCGCCGCGAAGGTGGGCTCGACCCGGCTCATCGACAATGAGCCGATACTCTTGACGGCGTGACTGACGTAACACCTGACGAGCCGACCGCCGAAGAGATCTCTGAGCAGAAGGCCGTTCGCCTCGCCAAGCGCGACAAGCTCAACGAGAGCGGCGCGGAGGCCTACCCGGTCAGTGTTCCCATCACCGCGACGATCGCCGCAACCCGCGCGAAGTACGCCGACCTCGGGATCGACACCGCGACGGGCGACACCGTTGGCCTCGCCGGCCGCGTCGTGCACCTGCGCAACACCGGCAAGCTCTGCTTCGCGTCACTGCAGTCGGGCAACGGGGAGCGCATCCAGGCCATGGTCAGCCTCGCCGAAGTGGGAGAGGAGGCCCTCGAGCTCTGGAAGGAGCTCGTCGACCTCGGCGACCACGTCTTCGTCTCCGGCGAGGTCATATCGTCGCGCCGAGGCGAGCTGTCGGTTCTCGCCAAGGAGTGGAAGATCGCCTCGAAGGCCGTTCTGCCCCTGCCGAACCTGCACTCCGAGCTCAGCGACGAGGCGCGCGTGCGCAGCCGGTACCTCGACCTCATCGTGCGCGAGCAGGCGCGCTTCACCGTGCGCGCCCGCGCCACGGTGAACGCCTCACTGCGCTCCACCTTCGCCAAGCACGACTTTCTCGAGGTCGAGACCCCGATGCTGCAGACGATGCACGGTGGCGCCTCCGCCCGCCCGTTCATCACGAACTCGAACGCCTTCGACACCGAGCTCTACCTGCGCATCGCCCCGGAGCTCTTTCTCAAGCGCGCCGTCGTCGGCGGCATCGAGCGGGTCTTCGAGATCAACCGCAACTTTCGCAACGAGGGTGCCGACTCCACGCACTCGCCCGAGTTCGCGATGCTCGAGGCGTACCAGGCCTACGGCGACTACAACCAGATGGCCGACCTCACCCAGGAGCTGATTCAGGATGCCGCCATCGCGGTATCCGGCTCGACCACCGTCACGTGGGCCGACGGCACCGAGTACGACCTCGGCGGCGAGTGGGACCGCCTGTCGATGCTCGACTCACTCAACGCCGCCGCCGGCCTCTCGATCACCGCGCAGACTCCCCTCGCCGAGCTCGAGGCGATCGCCACGCCGCTCGGCATCGAGGTTGCCCACGCGATCCCCGGCAAGTACATCGAGGAGCTCTGGGAGCACTTCGTCAAGCCGGGTCTCGTGCGCCCGACCTTCGTCATGGACTTTCCGCTCGACACCTCGCCCCTGGTGCGCGAGCACCGCAGCATCCCCGGTCTCGTCGAGAAGTGGGATCTCTACATTCGCGGCTTCGAGCTGGCCACCGGCTACTCCGAGCTCGTCGACCCCGTGATCCAGCGGGAGCGCTTCGTCGAGCAGGCCAAGCTCGCGAGCCGCGGCGACCTCGAGGCCATGCAGGTCGACGAGGAGTTTCTGCGGGCCCTCGAGCACGGAATGCCGCCGACCATGGGGCTCGGCATGGGCATCGACCGACTGCTCATGGCGATCACCGGGCTGGGCATTCGCGAGACGATTCTCTTTCCGCTGGTGAAGTAGCCCGTCGGCGCTGGGGTCGCGCGAAGGCCAGAAATGGCCTTCGCTCTAAGCTCCACCGCGCGGCTTGAGCCGAATGGCCGGCAGCGGCGGGGCGGGGAGTGCGCGCCCCGGGTACTCGGGGATCGCGCCGAAGGCTCCTGCGGCATCCGTGCCGTTGATGACGTCAGCCTGCCACTCGTCGCGGTAGGCGACGATGTCGTCGTGGCTGCGGCCGATGAAGTTCCACCACATGACGATGCTCTCGCCGAAGGGGGCGCCCCCGATGAGCAGCAGCCGTGCGCCCTCGGCCCCGGCGGTGAGACGCAGCGATGACTGCCCCGTCTCGCGAAACGCGAGGTGGCTCACGGGCAGCGGCTCATCGTCGACGCTGAGCGCACCGGTGTCGAGCAGCACGCCGTGCTCGAAGTCGGAGTCGATGGGCAGCTCGATCTGGGCGTGCGGCGGCAGGTCGATCTGCGCCCCGAGAATCGGGCTGAACGCGGTCGCGGTCGACATGCTGCCGATGAGCGACCCGAGGAAGACCCGCACGCTCGCCTCGCCGAAGGCCACCGGCTGCGGCTCGTAGTGCTCGAAGAAGGGCGTGGTGCTGCGGCTGGCGTCGGGCAGCGCGACCCACAGCTGCGCGCCGTGCAGTACGGTCGTGGCCGCCGTCGAGACCTCAGAGTGCTGGATGCCGCGCCCCGCGGTCATCAGGTTGAGCTCGCCCGGGCGTACCATCGCGTGTGCCCCCGTCGAGTCGCGGTGCTCGATCTCGCCCTGGAACAGCCAGCTCACGGTCTGCAGCCCCGTGTGCGGATGCGGCGGCACTGTCATCGCGCCCGGCCCGCTCACCGGGTCGGGCCCGTAGTGGTCGACGAAGCACCACGGCCCGATGAGGCTGCGCTGCCGCTGGGGGAGGGTGCGGCGCACGTCCATCGCGCGGGGTCCACCGAGCGGCACAGCGCGCGGCTCGAGAACTCGCACGTTCGACCGCGTGTCGGCGACCAGCTCGTCGGGATCGCGTTCGAGGTTGCTCACCTCGGCATTTTAGGCCGACTCGCGCCACGCGATCTGCGTTGGCAGCATCGTGCCGAGGCTGGCCGGGGATGTGCCGTTGACGATGCCGAGCACAACGGATGCCGCCTCGCGCCCCAGCAGGTCGGCCGGCTGCCGCACCGTGGACAGCGGCGGCTGGCAGCGCATGGCCCAGTCGCTGTCGTCGAAGCCGACGATTCCGACATCGCCGGGCACGGAGCGGCCGTTCTCGCGCAGCACGTCCATGGCGCCGGCGGCGATCGCATCCGAGCTGGCGAAGACGCCGTCGATGTCGGGCGCGCGGCGCAGTAGCTCGCGCATGCCCTCGACGCCGCTGGTGCGGGAGTACAGCGGGATGTCGATCACCAGATTCTCGTCGAATCGGTCACCGAGCGCGTCGCGGAAGCCTGCCAGCCGCTCAGCGCCGGAGTCCCGGTCGAGCGCCGCTGCGATCATGCCGACTCTGGTGCGTCCGGTCTGCAGAAGTCGTGTGGTGATGTCGCGGGCTGCTGTGCGGTTGTCGATGCCGACGTAGGGGGTGTCGGGTTCGGTTGAGGGGTGGCCGACGAAGACGGCGGGCAGTCCGATCTGGGCGATCGCCGCCGAGATGGGGTCGTGCTCGCGGGCGGAGACGATGATGGCGCCATCGACGAAGCCGCCCCGAAGGTAGTCGGCGATGCGGCTGCTGTCGCGGTCGGAGCCGATGATGAGGCAGACGAGCTGGTAGTCGGACTCCGAGAGCCGCTCGTTCGTTCCGAGGAGGATGGCGCCGATGTTCGGGTCCTCGAGAAACACCGAGTGCGGCTCGTGCACGATGAGGGCGATTGCCCGCGTGCTCTGCGTGACGAGGTTGCGCGCTGCCATGTTGCGCACGTATCCGACCTTCTCGATGGCCTTCTCGATCGCCTCGCGGGCGGAGTCGGAGACGTAGGGCTCACCGTTGAGAACACGCGAGACGGTGCCGCGCGAGACCTTCGCCTCGGCCGCCACGTCGAAGATCGTTGCCCGGCGCGGGCGCTCGACGTTGTTGGCCATGGCCCCATGCTATCGCCCGGATTTGCTGGCCTGTGAACGTGCACGCTTGACATTTGTGCGCGCATGTATTTAGTCTGTGCACGTTCACAGAAAATCTCAGCCGATACTGGCGTGACGGTTCTGTGCACGTTCACAGACCAGAAGCCAAAGGAGGCCCCCGTGAGTAGCGCTGCTGCCCCGCACGTCTCCCGCTGGTCGACCGACGCCCTCGTGCTCGGCTGTGACTACAACCCCGAGCAGTGGCCCGAGAGCGTGTGGCCTGCCGATGTGGCCCTCATGCGCGAGGCCGGTGTCACGCTCGTGGCCATCAACATCTTCGGCTGGGCGAGCCTCGAGCCTCGACCGGGCGAATTCGACTTCTCTGCGCTCGACCGCATCATCGCGCTGCTGCACGAGGGTGGAATCCGGGTGAACCTCGGCACCGGCACCTCGTCACCACCGGCCTGGCTGACCCTGCAGCACCCAGAGATCCTGCCGGTCGCCGCCGACGGCACAACCCGCTGGCCGGGCGGTCGGCAGGCTTGGTGCCCGAGCTCACCGCTATTTCGCGAGGCCGCGCTCGGTCTCGTGCAGAAGGTAGCAGAACGATACGGATCGCACCCCGCCGTGCAGCTCTGGCACGTCTCCAATGAGCTCGGCTGCCACAACGCGCTCTGCTACTGCGACGTGTCGGCGGTCGCCTTTCGCCGCTGGCTCGAGACGCGCTACGGCACCCTCGAGGCGCTGAACGAGGCGTGGGGAACGACCTTCTGGAGCCAGCGCTACGGCAGCTGGGACGAGATCCTTCCGCCGCGACTCACCCTCTCGGTGAACAACCCGACGCAGAAGCTCGACTTCTCGCGCTTCAGCTCTGACGAGCTGCTCGACTACTACCGCAGCGAGGCCGACATCCTGCGTGCCGTGAGCGACCGCCCGGTCACCACCAATTTCATGGTCACCGCGCACATTCGCACGCAGGACTACTGGCGCTGGGCGGCCGACGTCGACGTCGTCGCGAACGACCACTACCTCGACCACCGGCTGCCGCATCCGACCAGCGAGCTCGCCTTCGCCGCTGACCTCACCCGCGGTCTCGCGGGCGGCGCCCCATGGATGCTCATGGAGCAGTCGACGAGCGCCGTCAGCTGGCAGCCCTACAACCTCGCCAAGCAGCCCGGCGAGATGCTTCGCAACACCATGACCCACATTGCCCGTGGTGCGGATGCCGCCTGCTTCTTCCAGTGGCGCGCCTCCCGCCAGGGCGCAGAGAAGTTCCACTCGGCGCTGCTGCCGCACGCGGGCACCGACTCCGCCATCTGGCGCGAGACCGTTGAGCTCGGCGCGACTCTGGGCAGGCTCGCCGAGCTGGCCGGCACCCGGGTCGAGGCCTCGGTCGCCATGGTCTTCAGCTGGCAGAGCTGGTGGGCTGCGGAGGGCGACTCGCAGCCGTCGTCCGCGGTGCGGTACCTCGAGCAGGTGCACGCCGCGTATGAAGCCCTGCGCTCGTCGGGCGTGACCGTCGACATGGTGGCCCCCGGCGCATCCCTCGACGGCTACGCACTTGTCGTCGTTCCCTCCCTCTACCTCGTCGAGGACTCCGCGGTCGGCATTCTCGAGGAGTACGTCGCCGGCGGCGGAACCACCCTCGTCACCTTCTTCTCCGGTGTCGTCGACGGCGACGACCGCATCCGTCTCGATGCGACCGGCGAGACTCCTCCCGGAGCGTTCTCCGAGCTGCTCGGCGCGTGGACCGAGCAGTTCTTTCCCCTGCTGCCCACCGAGGCCGTGCACCTCAGCGACGGCTCGCGCGCGACCATCTGGACCGAGCGCGTTCGCCCGACCACGGCTGCGACGATCGCGACCTTCACCGACGGACCCGTCGCCGGCTCCCCCGCGATCACCCGCAACAGCTTCGGAGCCGGAACCGTGTGGTACGCCGCGACCGCTCTCGAGCCCACCGCTTTCGCGTCGTTCGTCTCCGGCGTGCTCGGCGAAGCCGGTGTCGACCGTGTCGACCTGCCGGTCGGCGCAGAGCTGGTCGTTCGATCGAGCGCGACCGCGCGCTACACGATCGTCATCAACCCCACGGCCGACGAGGTGTCCGTCGCACGCGCCGGCCGTGAGCTCATCACCGCAGAGACCACCGACCGGCTAGTCGTGCCGGCCGGCGCCGTGCGCGTGCT
>JBIIAR010000151.1:0-6135 GCA_044239765.1 Microbacteriaceae bacterium | reverse complement strand
CGAGGAAGGCGGCGGCATCCGGCCCGTCCACCCGGATCTCAGCCATGTGCGAGATGTCGAAGATGCCGGCGCGGGTGCGCACCGCGTGGTGCTCGGCGAGGTCGCTGCCGTAGCTGACCGGCATCTGCCAGCCGGCGAAGTCGGTGAAGCTCGCACCCGCTGCGACATGCAGCGAGTGAAGCGGGCTAAATCGGTCGGGCACGGAGTTCTCCTAAGCGTGTGACGCGGGCAGAACTCCCCCTCTGTCATCTGCCTGAGAGCTTCGCCAGATGTACTGACTTTCACCGTGGGCGGCTTGCATTCACAGGTCTCGACAAGCTCGACCCGCTTGCGAAGCAAGCACTTTTCAGAGCGGCCTAGACGATGCGGTACATGAACCTGAGAGATTGGCAGGGAGGCTTGCTCCTTCGGTGTCCGATACGTCCCTCGTTGAGAAGGCAAGCACCGGACTCTCCCGCATTGCGTTGAACGGCCCGATATTCGATTGTGGCATCAGCCTATCAACGGGCGTGTTTCGCGCGTGCTACGGATTGCCGGGTAGACGCCCTCTTCCACTGGGCCGCGACGACTAGTAGATTGCGCGGCATGCCAGCGCGCGTCAGACGGACCATCGGCAGCTCCACGGCCCTCGCTGTGCTCGCCCTCGCCGCCCTGGTGGCGATGAACGAGCTGAGCCGGCTTGTCGGCGAGGTTCTCGCCGCCGACGGCCACACGCACTCGATCGGCGCCGTGATCGGACTCAGTGCCGGCTCCGAACTGGACGCCTGGGCCGACTGGCGCAGCGCCGCGTTCTCGCCGATGGCGTTCATCGTCGCCCACAGCCTGCTCGACCTGCTGTTCATCACCGCCTACGGGGTGCTTGGCTATCGCCTGTTCCGCTTCGCCGCGGCGACCCAGGGCCGCAGCGCTGACCGGGCTCTCGTGCTGCTCTACTCGGTCATCGCCTTCGACCTGCTCGAAGACGCCCTCGTCGTGACGCTCGCGCTCGCCCCCGACGACCGGCTGCCGATCGTGCTGGCCGCTCTCAGCTATGCCAAGTGGGGCGCTGCCCTCGTGCTCGCGCTCTACGCCGTGCTCAGCACCCTGCTCGGCACATCGGTGCGCAGCTTCATCCACACCGCGCTTCTCGCGCTCTATGCCCAGCGGCTCAGCGCCCTCGTCGTGCTCGCGGTTGGCGCGATCTCGCTGGTCAGTGCCGACGGCGTGCTCGAGCAGGTGCCCGACGTCTACCGCTCCTGGCTGCAGTACCCGCTCTCTGGCCTCGCGGGCGTTCCGGCGCTGGACCTCTCGGCGATGCTGTTCTCGACCCTCGCCTTTCTCCTGACCGGCCTGAGCATCTTCGCCCTCGGCCGCCAGCGCGCTCGGCACTACACCCGCCGCTCTGCCCAGGTCGACGACCGACCGGATGCCGCCATGTGGCCCTGGTACCTCGCCGCCGCCGGCACCGCACTCGTCGCCCTCGTGCTGTGGGCGGTCACCGGCGGCCGCTCGGTGGACTGGGCAACCACCGCCATCTTCATCGGCGTCGTGCTCGTCATCGCCGTTGGCTCGGCCTTCGTGCGCTGGCAGCGCTACCCGCTCGCCCCGCCGCTGTTCACCAGCAAGCTCGATGGGCGGGCCGCTGCGGTCAGCCTCACCGGCGACCTGCTCGTGCTCGCCTGGGTCGCCATCTGGGCTCTGGGCCCGTTCAAGGCGCTGCTGTCGCCCCTGCTGCTCGCCGGGTCGGGCGCCTTCGACGGCTCGCGCTTCGAGGCGAGCTTCTGGTCGCTGCTCGTCATCGAGGTCACGCTGCCGGTTGTCGCGCTGGTGGCGGTGGTGTGGGCACGCCGCTGGCTCTCTGCGGCGCCACGACAGCGCAGCTCCGACTCGCGCACCGCGGTTGTGGCCGCCGCGTTCAGCGAGGTGGTTCCGACCGATGAGCACGTGATTGCGTCGCTGCGGGTTGCGGGGCGGTGGGTGGTCGGGGTGTCTGTCGCGGTCATCCTCGCGGTGTTGCTCTTTCCCCGGCCGGTGGCGTATGCCGTCGGTCCGGTCGCCCTGCTGGTGCTGCTCATCGGCTGCTGGACGACCATCATCGGCGCGCTCATTCTCGCGCTCGGGCAGGTCAAGCCGCTCGAGGTGTTTCAGGTGCTGCGGCTGCGTGCCACTCCCCTCGTCACCTTGCTGGTGCTGCTGCCGATCGTCGTCTCCTTCGTCGACGGCGCTCCGGCGCTGCACGCGATCCGCACGAACGAGGCCGGGGCCTTCGGCGAGCGCGACACCCTGCGCACCGGGTTCACCCGCTGGTACGACGGGCAGGAGTGCACGGTCACCCTGCCAGAGAGCGGCCTCACCGTCGCTCCGCTGCTGCTCGTCGCCGCAGAGGGCGGGGGCATTCGCGCGGCGACGTGGACGGTCGACGTGCTGCGCGAGCTGCCGCGCGACAGCGCCTGCGCAGCCGGCGCGACCTTTCTCTCGAGCGGGGCGAGCGGCGGAAGCATCGGCATCGCCAGCTTTCAGTCCGAGGGCAACACTGCCTCGGCGGCCGACCTCAACACGACTCCGCTCGGCGGCTCTGGGGCGCTGGCCGCCGACATCGCCGGGCTGCTGGGCGGCGACATCATCGGCGGGGTGACGGGTATTCGGGTGCCGAGCCCGGTCGACTACAGCGACCTGTTCGGTGCGTGGCAGTGGCAGGACCGCACCGCCCTGCAGGAGGCGACGTGGGGGGCCGATGCTCCGCAGTTCGCGCGGCCCTACGACGTCGAGCCGCAGACACCCACCGGCTACATGGTCTTCAACTCGACCGACTCGATCTCGAACTGCAAGGTCGTCGTCAGCCAGCTCGACCTCAGCACGCAGGTGAGCGCGACCTCCGACACGATCGAGGGGCCCACCGCTCCCACCTGCAACGGCGCGGACGCCGAGCTCGCCAACACGGTCGACCTGCAGGACTACATCGGCGACTGCATCTTCTCGCTCGACTGGGCGACCGCATCCGAGCTCTCGGCGCGCTTTCCGGTGATCAGCCCCGCCGGGCGGGTGTCGAACGAGACCCTGCCGAAGGACTGCAACCAGGTCAGCGACATGCAGCTCGTTGACGGCGGGCTCACCGACAACACCGCGCTGGCAACCATCGCCGACCTCTCGCCCGAGCTGGTGCAGCTCGTGACCGCGACCAACGCGCAGGCGAACGGCGCTGACCGCCCGTACGTCGTGCCGATCGTGCTCTTCATCACCAACACGCCGGGAGCAGACATCGCCGCCACCGCCGACGGCACCCGCCCCGAGGCGCTCATTCCGCTCAACGCCCTCATCAATGCGCCCCTCGGGCTGCTGACCCCGAGCTCGTGGCTCACACGCCTCAGCACCGAGCTCGGCAACGTGTGCCCAGCCACGAGCACCGACTGTGTCAGCGCCCTGGCCGAGCTGCGCGCCTCGGTGCCGCAGGGCGTCGCGGTCGTGCAGCCGTCGACGACCCCCTCGATCTCTGTGCCGCTCGGCTGGACGCTCTCGTCGTTCAGCCGCACCCGGCTGCGGCTCGAGGCAGAGACGCAGGCGGAGTGCGGCAAGCAGGACGCCGCGGTGGACTGCTACACCGGCGACGGCTACGGGCGGCTCGGCGACGTGCTCGATCTGTTTACCGACGACTAACGCTGCCGACTAGTCGTCATGACCAGCTCGATGGCGCCATCCGCCTCGGTGCGCTTGAGCTGTATCTGCAGCGCACCGAGGTCGTCGACCGACGACCGATGCGTGCCACCACAGGGGATGCGGTAGTCACCGCACACCCAGAACCGCCGGTCGGCGAGGCCGAGGCCCTCGCGCTCGATCCCCACGGCCGCGTGGGTGGCGAGCAGCTCGGCCAGCCGGGTGTTGGCTGCCGCCTCGATCTCGCCGTCGAGCGCGGACGGCACGAAGCCCTTCTTGCGCAGCGACTTGCCGATTCGGTAGACGTCGACGGACCCATCGGGCACGATCGTCGAGGTCTCGATCGCGAGGGCGTCGAAGTTCGGTGACCCCGCGGCGTCGAGCGCAACCTCCTTCGACCAGGCACCGGCGAGCGCGTGGTTGAGCGCGAGCGAGGCAAGGTGGCAGGCGGTGTGGCCGGTCGACAGGGCCTCGCGGTAGTCCGCATCCACGACGACCTCCACCTCACCCTGCACCGGCTTCGCGACCATGTGTACGACGACGAAGGCCCAGCCCGCCTCCCCCTTGCGCACCGGGATGTCGCGGCCGATGTGGAGCTGCGTGCCGTCGGTCGCGCCGACGATGGCATCGAGCACCGGCTGCCCGTCGAGGGTGCCGCGATCCGCGCCCTGGTCGGGCCACGTGTGGTCGACGGGGTGGAACGCGGTGCGGTCGAGAAGCACCGCGACGCGGCCGTCGGCCAGTGTCTCGGTGTGCAGCACGGTCGAGGTGGACGTCGTGTCGCCGTCCGGGTCGGTAACGATGGTGTCGGCTGATGGCAGCATCCGGCAACGCTACATCGATCCGCGTAGCCTTGAGGAATGCCCGACACGATCACGATGTACGGCGCCGACTGGTGCTCCGACTGCCGCCGCTCCAAGGCCCTGCTCGATGCGGAGGGCGTGGACTACGACTACATCGATGTCGAGGTGAGCACTGAGGCCGCCGACGCAGCGAAGGCGCAGCGGGCGCACGAGCATCCCGGTGATCGCCTTCGCCGACGGCTCGTTCCTCGTGGAGCCGAGCGACGCCGAGCTGCTCGCCAAGCTCTAGCGCTGGCGAGCCCGCACGTAGAGCCCGATCACGCGCGGCACGATCACGTAGACCGCGAGCGGCACGACGACGAGCGTGAGCACGAAGGCGCGCAGCACCGGGTGCCAGTCGACGCTGATCGGCGCCATGAGCGTCATGCCGAGCGCGACGAGCGGAAAGATGGTGATCCAGGTAGCGGCGGCGCGCACGTGAACCGAGGGGATGACGGGGGTCGAGGTGGTGGTCATTTCTATCTCCAACTGTTTGGTTGGCAATACCGTACTGCGGCATTCGAAGAATTGCAACTACATAGTTGGAATTGCTCTAGACTGACGACATGGCCTGGGATGTGGAGCGCACGAAGCAGCTGCTGCTCGACGCTGCGACCGAGGAGTTCAGCGCCTACGGCATGGCGGGCTCCCGCATCGACCGCATCGCGGCGAGCGCGGGCGTGAACAAGGAGCGCATCTACCAGTACTTCGGCAAGAAGAGCGAGTTCTTCGGCATCGTGCTCGAACGCCAGCTCGCGGCCGTCATGGACGTCGTGCAGATTCGCGGCACGGGTGTCGAGGCGATCACCCGATACGCCGGCGAGGTCTTCGACTACCAGGTCGAGCACCCGCAGCTCGCCCGCCTCACCTTCTGGGAGGGCCTCGAGTGCGACCGCCCCACCGCCGAGGAGAAACGCCGCGCAGCGAGCGACTCGAAGGTCGTGCTCGTTCGGGCTGCCCTCCCCTCGATCACCGAGGCGGATGCCCGCGACCTTCTGCTGACAATCCTCACCCTCGCCGACGGCTGGCAGGTGCTGCACACCCTCGACCGCCTCTACACGGGAACCGTCACGCGCGATGCCGCGCGCAACGCCAGCCGCAGAAAGGCCGTCGTCGCCGCGGTAGACGCCCTCGTGCGCGAACTAGCTGCCGAGTAGCTCCTCCGCGGCCAGCGTCAGCTCGACCGTCGAGTCGAGCAGCTGCTTGACCGTGGTGCTGCGCAGCAGCGCCACCTGGTCGAGCTGCTCGAGCGGCGCGATAGCCGCGAGCTGCCAGACGGCCGCGATCGGCTCGTCAGAGAGCTCCACGGTCGAGGCCCACGGCTGGTCGCCGAACTCGCTCGCCCGAGCGAGCGCCCGTCGCACGACCTGGTCGGCGCGGTCGAAGAGCGGCTGCAGGTCGTCCGTCCACTCCAGCTCGTCGAGGTAGCGAACATCCGCTCTCGGATGCGGCTCGTCGTCGAGCCACCGCACGATCTCGAAACGACGGTCGCCCTGCGTCATCATCGCGATGAAGTCGGGCGCGGCCTCGAGCTCGGTGATCTGCGCGACCGTTCCGACGTCGAAGGTGGTGCCTCCCCCGCCGGACTCCTGCCCGCGCTCGATGAGCGCGACGCCGAACTCCGACGGCTCCTGCTGCAGGATGCGCGAGAGCATCACGAGGT
>JBIIAR010000016.1:0-15746 GCA_044239765.1 Microbacteriaceae bacterium | reverse complement strand
GCGGCATGTACGGAAAGAGCACGGTGCCGAGGGGAAACATGGGCAGCTCGGTCATTCTTCTCCCGTCATTCGCGCGTCGATGTAGTCGGCCCGCTCCTGCAGCCGCGCGAGCTGCACCGGATCGGGATCGTCGCCGCGAATCCACGTGGCGAGGTTCTGCCGCATCGCGAGCAGAATCTCGATCTGCTCGTCGATCATCACCGGGTTGCGACCGGGCATGGGGTAGAGCGACTCGTAGTTGTTGAGCGCGTAGATGCCGTTCTGCACCAGCTGGCGGATCGCGGCATCCGGAATCAGCAGAAAGCTGCGGTAGACCCGCCGGCTGTACTCCGTGTCGACGGTGAAGCCGTGATCGATGCCCTGCAGACGCCGGGCGTTGTTCATGTCGGCCCAGAGGTCGTCGAGGGTCTCGAGCACCGTGCGGGCGTAGGCGACGCCTGCCGCGCGACGGTCGGAGGCGCGCTGGCGCCGGCCGCGGATCGTGTCGACGACGAGGGTGGAGGCGAGCGTGATGAGGGCACCGACGACCACGAGCAGTATCGAGCTCCAGAGTTGCATGGCCATCACTAGTCCACGCGCGAGACGACCCCGCGCAGTCCCTCGATTGTCTCCCGCGCATCTGACACCGCGCTGCGGATCTTCGCCGACGAGCTGGCTGTGATGCCCGCCTCGATGGCGTCGACGTCTCTCTCGAGCTGCGCCAGCCCCTCGGCCCAGTCGTCCTCGATGGATGCGGGAGCCTCGTGCTCGAGCAGCTGGCTCGTGTTGTAGTTGAGCTCGACCGCGTTGCTGAGAAGGCGCCAGAAGCCATCCTCTTCGAGGGTCGTGTCGAGGTCGTCGAGGTCATCGTCGAAGTCGTCGAGGTCGCGGGTGGCGACCTTCACGAAGGCGGAGTCGTCCTGGTCGTCGACCTCCTGCGGTTCGCGGGTAGTCGTCTCCTCGGGCTCCGAGGAGGGGGCGGTATCCGCTGCGGGCGCCAGCTGCGCGACACCCCATCCAGCGCCGAAGGCAACCACGATCGCCACGATGAGAACCCACACGCGCACGCGAGCCGGGGGCCGCGGGCCGCGGGGCGAGGATCGACGACGGCTGCTCGTCGCGATGGGGGGTGGCAAGGTTCTCGGTCATGGTGCCAGCATGAATGACCATGAGCATCATTGCCACTCCTGAGCCCACCGAGGTCGCTGGTCTCGCCGCCGAGTTCTACGAAGACGACCTCAAGCACATGGGATACGTGCCAGAGCACACCCGGGTGATGGCGGTGAACCCCGAGGCCTACGCCGCGTGGGAGGATCTCGCCGGCGCGATCGCCCGCCCGCTCGGCATTCGTCGCTACGAGCTCGTCACCCTCGCTGCCGCCGCGGGGGTCAAGAGCGAGCACTGCCTGCTCGCGCACGGCAACAAGACCCTGCGCTACATCGACGAGGACAACCTCACCCGCATCGCCCGGGACTACCGCAGCGCAGGACTCAGCGAGGCGGAGGTCGCCATGATGGAGTTCGCAGAGAAGGTGAGCACCAGCTCCCACGAGATGACGGATGCTGACAGCCTGCGCCTGCGCGAGCTCGGCTTCACCGACCGCGAGATCGTCGACATCGCCCTCGCCGCTGCGGCCCGCAACTACTTCAGCCGTGCAATCCAGGCCCTCGGGGTCGCCGTGGATGTTCCGCCGGGCCTGCCCGACACCCTGCGCGAGGCGCTCGTCGAGGGGCTTTAGAGGCTCTTCACCCAGCGCGACCACTCGGCCTGCGGCACGTAGCCCCGCGCCCGCCAGAAGCCGCCGCCCAGCTCGTTCTCGTCGAGCACCATCGCCGTGGCGCGCGTCGCTCCGAGCTCGGCGAAGCGCTGCTCAGCGTGCTCCAGCAGGGTGCGGGCCAGACCGAGTCCGCGGTGCTGCGGGTCGACGGCCAGCCTGTAGAGCGCGCAGCGCCAGCCGTCGAAGCCGGCGATGAGGGTACCGACGATGGCGTCGCCGTCCAGCGCGAGCTCGAGGGCTCGCGGGTCGCGGTCGATGAGGCGGCGCAGTGCGTCGGTGTCGTCAGCCGGGCGACCGGAGTCTTCCGCGGCGCGAGACCAGAAGGCGATGACGGCCTCGGCATCCGTCGCTGTGGCGTGACGGTATGCGATCACTTCGGCAGGAGCGTCTTGCGGTCGCGCCACGCCGCCGTGCCCCAGAGCACCCCGAGAACGAGCAGCGGCTGAAAGAGCAGGCGCACGCCGCGGGCGGTGTCGCTGTTGAGGCCGAAGGCGTCGGTCTGGGTCACGAACTGGCTGATGTTGCCGGGGAAGATCGCGGTGAAGAAGGCCGCCGCCGCGACGCCAACCGGCACGCGATGCTTCGGCAGGGCGACGAGGGCGGCCCCGAGGCCGATCTCGACGACGCCGGATGCAAGAACGACGAAGTCCGCATCGAGCGGCAGCCACTCGGGCACCTGCGCCTGAAACTCCTGCCGGGCGACCGAGAGGTGGGTGGTGCCGGCGAACAGCAGGCCCGCGCCGAAGGCGAGTCGGCCGAGGGTGCGCGCGAGCGAGACATGGGGCAGCGGTGTGCGATCAGCCATCACCGGAAAATAGCACAGCGAGCCGTGGGAGTTGCCACAGAGTCCGCTGGCAACCCTTGCCTGTGCGCACCAGACAGGGAAGCGTGGCTACCTTGCCAATCGAAAGGAAGCACATGCTCACCCTCACGGATACAGCAAGCACGGTCGTCAAGGACCTCACCGAGCGCGCCACCGGCTCGGACGACGCGGGACTGCGCATCAGCACCCTTGCCGACAACCCCAAGGACTACGAGGTGAAGGTCGCGGTCTTCCCGGAGCCCGACGACATCGTCGTGGTCAACGACGGCGCTCAGGTATTCCTGGAGTCACGCGCCGCGGCCGCCCTCACCAATCGCGTGCTCGACGCGAAGGTGGAGCCGGATGGCGCGGTGCGCTTCCAGCTCGCCGAGCAGGCCTAGCCAGCGCTGCGGGCTCGTGATCAGCCGAACAGGCCGATCACGAGCCCGGCGAGCGTCAGGCTCACAACGTCTCCGCCGACCTCGATCAGCCACACGCGAATGCCCTGCCCGCTGAACAGCCGGTGTGAGAGCGAGCTTGCGGCCGCGAATCCGATGCCGACGAGCAGGCCGGTGACGAGTCCGCCGACGGGGCCCAAGGGGCTGCCGTTCGCAAGCTCCACGAAGTGGATGACGCTCGCCAGCGCCACCACCTGCACGAGGGCGCCGAGCGCGGTGAGCCCGAAGACGAAGGGCATGCCGTGGTGGCCGAGGCCCTGGCCCGGCGTCTCCACCGCGCCGATGAGCTTGACCCACGCGGGGTAGAAGGTCTTCGGGCCGAACCAGATGGCGCCGACCACGAAGAAGATGACGAAGGCGACGAGAATCGCGATCCAGTTGAGCTCAGTGAGGAACATGCCCCGATGCTAGACCCGCGGCGGCGAAGCTCGCACCAATTCTCTGCTGCAGCACCCGCCGATCCGGCTCGGGCAGAAAGGCGCCCTGCGCCGCAGTGAGCTGAAAGCGCTCGTGATCGGCGAGCGTGAAGCCGAAGGCGGCTGAGAGCCTCTCGAGTTCAGCGCTCAGCGTAATGTCGCTCATCAGCCGGTTGTCGGTGTTGACCGTGACGGCGAATCCGGCCGCATCGAGCACCGCGAAGGGGTGATCGCTGAACTTCTGACCCACGAAGGCCGCCGTGTGGAAGTTGGATGTCGGGCTCGTCTCGAGAACGATGCCGCGATCACGCACCCACTGCGCCATCCGCCCCAGAACGGCCTCGCCGTCGACCAGCCGCACGTCGTCGATGAGGCGCACGCCGTGGCCGAGGCGCAGCGCGTGTCCGTCGACGAGGGCGGACTCGATGCTCGCCAGGCCGTCGGCCTCGCCCGCGTGGATGGTGACCGGCATCCACTCGTTGCGCAGCCGGTCGAGGATGGGTGCGAACAGGCGCGGCGGGTAGCCCGCCTCGGGGCCGGCAAGGTCGAAGGCGACGACGTCGGTCTCACGCAGGGCAAGAGCGAGCTCGGCGATCTCGGCCACGCGGTGGCCTTGGCGCATGCCGATGAGGATCTGGCGCACGGTGATGCCGGTCTCGCGCTCGCCGGCCCGCAGTCCGTCAGAGATCGCCTCGACCGCGGTCTGCAGCGGCACACGGGGCGAGAGCTCCGGCGCCCACCGCACCTCGGCATAGACGACGCCGTCGGCGGCCAGGTCGAGCACGTACTCGCGCGCCACCCGCCGCAGGTTCTCCGCAGACTGCAGCACACTGCCCGTCAGCGAGAACGACTCGAGGTACTCGACGAGGCTGCCGCTGTGCGAGTTCTCGTTGATCCACGCGCGAAGGCCCTCGACCGAGTCAGCGGGTGGCTGCTCTGCGAGCTCGAGCACGGTCTCGAGCCGCAGCGACCCGTCGAGGTGGTCGTGCAGCGAGACTTTGGCGAGATTCGTGTACATCTCCCCAGACTATTCGCGCTCCCGGCCAACACTCAGGCTTCGCTATGCTCATGCGTGAATTGACTTATCAGGGCGACTTATCTAGGGGATCACAGTGGCAGAGACAGGCAAGAAGAAGACAGTCCGGGTGGAGAAGACCGAGGCGGCCATCGCCGAGGAGAAGTCATCCACCTGGAAGCCCACAGCCGAGGCCAAGAGCTCGGCGACCACCAAGCGCGTGATCGCGGTCCTGCTGTGGCTGGTGGCCATCGGCGGCGAGGCCTTCGCCATCTTCTGGGTGCTGCGCCGCCCGATGGAGAACGGCGCGTTCCCGACCTGGGCGTGGATCCTGCTGCTCGGCATCCTCGTCGCGATCGGCCTGCTCACCTTCTTCGGCGGTCAGCTGTGGAAGCAGGCCAACCGCCTCGACCCCGCCTCGAAGGAGAACAAGTTCGCGTTCTTCGTGCAGAACCAGCTCGGCGCGATCATCACGATCATCGCCTTCGTTCCGCTCATCGTGCTGATCTTCCTCAATAAGGACATGGACGGCAAGCAGAAGGGCATCGCCGGTGCCGTCGGCATCGTGCTGCTGCTCGTCGCCGGCTTCTTCAGCACCTCGCTCAGCTCCCCGTCGGTCGAGCAGTACACCGAGGAGGCCGACCAGGTCGTGCAGATCACCGGCGAGAACCTCGTCTACTGGACCAAGTCGGGCAAGGTCTTCCACCTCTGCGACGAGGCCTCCGCCGTCAACCTCGAGTCGGCCGACAACACGATCTACTCCGGCACCGTCGCTGACGCGCACGCCGCCGGCAAAGAGCGCCTGACCAAGCAGATCGAGCTCGAGACCGAGCAGTGCGGCTTCGACGCCCCCGCGACGGACGAGACGGATGACGCTCCGACCGAGGACGAAACTCCTGCCCCGTAGGCAGTCACTCCTGTGAGACGGCGCTCGCTTCGGCGGGCGCCGTTTCGCGTTGAGTGTCTCTCGCCTGCCCGGCAAGAGCCGTCTGGGGCCGGATACCGCTTGGGTGAATCAGTGCGCGGGCTCAGCTACGCGAAGGCGCCACTCGGCAGGTCCTTCTCGCCGTCGACGATGGCGCGCACGATGCGGGCTGCCACCGCGTCCGGGTCGAGTGCGGCGCCGAAGGCAGGCGCGGTTCCGGCGATGGGGTGGCTCGACAGATCGGTGCCCGTGTGGCCGGGGCGGGCATCCAGAATGCGGATGCCGGAGCGCCGGTACTCGCGCGACGCCGCGGTGACGAAGGCCGCGAGACCCGCCTTCGATGCGGAGTAGGCGGCGAGGCCCGCCGTGGGCGACTCTGCGACCACACCGCTGAGGGTGACGATGAACGGCTCTGCCCCGGCCGTTGCCGACGCGGCGAGCGCGGGGTGCGCCGCGGTGATGAGGTGAATCGGCCCCACCGTGTTGAGGGCGAACAGCTCGTCGACGGTGCTCTGCAGCAGGTCGGATGCCGGCCCGAAGGCCACCTCGCCCGTCGCGATCACGAGGCCGTCGAGCCGGCCGTGCGCCGCGAGCGCAGCGGCGACCGCCGCCTCATTGCCCGCGGGCGTGCGCAGGTCAAAGCCCGTCGACCGGGATGCACCGACAACGGTGGCTCCCGCCGCAGCGAGCTGGGTGGCAATGCGCGAGCCGAGCCCACCGGTCGCTCCCGCAACGAGTACTACCGCGCCATCGAGCTTCGTCATGCCCTGAGCCTACGTCGCCAGCAGCAGCGGACTAGAACCCGCAGGTCGCGTCGGTCTCAAAGCAGATGGCGACGAGGTTGCCGGTCTGCGAGTTGAAGCGAATCGACTCGCCGAGCACCGTTCCATGCAGGGTGAACTTGTAGTCGCTCCCACCGTCGAGCAGCTCGTAGTTGAAGACCTGTCCGGCGTCGATGATGGCGAGCAGCTCGCCGTCGTGAATGATCTGCCCCGACGCGTCGGCGGTCAGCTCGGCGGGAAGGTTGCCGCTGCGCAGCTCATCCGTCAGCGTGAGCTGAATGTCGTAGGAGGTGTCGTACATGGCCTGCAGCTCGGGGTTGTCGGGGAAGCTCTGCTGCTGCTGCGAGTTGATGAGGGGCGTGTCGAAGGTGAAGGCCATGCTTGCCACCACGATGCCCCCGAGAAAGAGCAGCACGGTCAGCGCAGAGAACCCGATGCCGAGAACGGGCTGCACCAGTGCGGTCGACATTCCCCGGCTGCGCAGCGACAGCGCTCGGATGCCCGAGGTGATTCCAAACACCACGGCCGAGAGGGTGCCGACGAGCACGATTCCGCCGAAGCTGGAGGCCCACAGCAGGATGAGGGAGAGCACCCCCGCGCCCAGCGAGAGCCAGCCCCTCGTGTTGTCGACATCGACCCGGCCGGCGAACCGGTCCTCACTCGGCGCGGAGGTCGCGAACGACGTTGCCGTGTACGACATCGGCTGGTACTCCTGCACCACGGGAGCGGCGAAGGAGATCGGCTCAGGCGGGGTGAAGGCCGCCGCAGCGGGCTCGGGCGCGCGAACGTGCTCCGTCCACTGCGTTCCGGCCCACCAGCGGTGACCGCCGGATCCCGCGGGGTCGTCGTACCACCCGGCCGGCAGCGATGCGCCGTCGCTCATGGGTACCCCGATCCAGATAGATGCTCAGGTACAGAGTACCTACGCGCCGGTGCGGAACTCCACGACATCGCCATCCTGCATGACGTAGTCCTTGCCCTCGACGCGGGCCTTGCCCTTGGCGCGGGCCTCGGCGATCGAGCCGGTCTCGACGAGGTCGTCGAAGCCGATGATCTCTGCCTTGATGAACTTCTTCTCGAAGTCGGTGTGGATGACCCCGGCGGCCTGGGGTGCCTTCGCACCCTTGGGGATCGTCCACGCCCGTGCCTCCTTCGGACCGGCCGTGAGATAGGTCTGCAGCCCGAGGGTGTCGAAGCCGATGCGGGCGAGCTGGTCGAGGCCGCTCTCCGCCTGACCGGTGGACTCGAGAAGCTCGAGCGCCTCCTCTGGCGAGAGGTCGATGAGTTCCGCCTCGAGCTTGGCATCGAGGAAGATCGCCTTGGCCGGCGCGACCAGCGCGGCGAGCTCCGCGAGCTTGGCGGAATCGCCCAGCACCGTCTCGTCGACGTTGAAGACATAGATGAAGGGCTTCGCGGTCAGCAGGCCCAGCTCGCGCAAGGGTGTGATGTCGAGCGACGAGGCCGACAGCGGCTTGCCCGCGTTGAGCCACTCGACCGCTGCCTTGGCGGTGTCGATGGTCTCCTGCGTGATCTTCTTGGCGCGCAGGTCGCGGTCGTAGCGACCGAGGGCGTTCTCAAGGGTCTGCAGGTCGGCAAGGATGAGCTCGGTGTTGATGGTCTCCATGTCGCCGGCCGCATCGACCTTGCCGACGACGTGAACGACGTCCGCGTCTTCGAAGCCGCGCACCACCTGGGCGATGGCGTCCGCCTCGCGAATGTTGGCGAGGAACTTGTTGCCGAGGCCCTCACCAACCGAGGCGCCCTTGACGATGCCCGCGATGTCGACGAAGGTCACGGCGGCGGGCAGGATTCTCTCCGAGCCGAAGATGCCGGCAAGAACCTTGAGGCGGCTGTCGGGCAGCGAGACGATGCCCGTGTTCGGCTCGATCGTCGCGAAGGGGTAGTTCGCCGCGAGCACGGAGCTCTTGGTCAGAGCGTTGAAGAGGGTGGACTTGCCTACGTTAGGGAGTCCGACGATTGCGATAGTGAGAGCCACGAGGGTCTATCGTACCGGGGTGCCCAGAACCCCTAGAGTTCTGCCATGAGCAAAGATGCCATCGTTATCGGTGCAGGGCCCGCGGGACTTGCTGCCGCCGCAGAGCTGACGAAGGTCGGCTACGCCGTCATCGTGATCGACAAGGCGGATTCGGTGGGCTCCAGCTGGAGCCACCACTACGACCGCCTGCACCTGCACACCGCGCGCACGATGAGCTCGCTGCCCGGCAAAGTCATTCCCAAGAAGTACGGCCGCTGGGTCGCCCGCGACGACTTTCGCGCCTATCTCGCCGACTACGCGCGCACCCTCGATGTGCGCCTCGGGGTGACCGCGTCGTCCATCGCCAAGAAAGACGGACAGTGGGTCGTCGAGTCGTCGATCGGCACGCTGACCGCGGATGCCGTCGTCGTCGCGACCGGCTACAACCACACCGCGAAGATTCCCGACTGGCCGGGACTCGACAGCTACACAGGCCGCGTCGTGCACTCGAGCGAGTACCGCAACCCGGCCGCGCTCGACGCGCAGCATGTGCTCGTCGTCGGCCCGGGCAACAGCGGCGCTGAGATCGCGGCCGACCTCACCGGCGCCGGCACGAAGGTCACGCTCGCGGTTCGCACTCCCCCGAACATCGTGCGGCGCGAGGTGCTCGGCATCCCCACTCAGTCGCTCACCCTCTCGACCTACCCGCTGCCGACCAAGATCGCCGACAGAGTGGCCCGGGGCATGCAGATTCTCACCGTCGGCGACCTCAGCCGGTACGGCCTAGAGAAGGCTCCGCGCGGCGTCTTCTCGCAGCAGGCCGAAGACGACGTGACGCCGACGATCGACGTGGGGCTCATCGACGCCCTCAAGGCCGGCAAGATCACCGTCGTCGGCGCCGTCGAGTCCTTCACTAAGGATGCCGTCGTGCTCGCCGACGGAACCACCGTCAGCCCCGACGTCGTTCTCGTCGCGACCGGCTTTCAGCGCGGCCTCGAGCCGCTCGTCGGCGACCTCGGCGTGGTCGCCCCCGGAGGCCGGCCCCTGATCAACGCCGACGAGCAGCTACCCGGCCTAGAGGGACTCTTCTTCCTCGGCTACTCGAACCCGATCACCGGCAATATTCGCCAGGTCGCGATCGATGCTAGGAAGATCGCGAAGAAGGCGCGTTAGCAACTCTCGGTAGGCGGTTCCAGACCAGGATCGCGCCGATGAGCGACAAGCCCGCAAGGGCTATTCCGATGCCAAGGCCCTGCGGGAGAGAGAACACGAAGTAGAGCGGGGCGAAAAGCAGCCACGGGGCTGCAGCGACGAGCGACGAAGCCGACCAGGCGCGCCACCCGGCGATACCCGCGATTGCCGCTGCGATGAGAAGCAGCCCTGCGATTGCCGGGGCGAGCAGCATGACGAAAAGGCTGTCCGCCGAGATTCGACCCTCGAAGTAGGTAATCATCGGCCCGCCCAGAACCCATGCCACCACGGCGACCAGGGTCGTCGCGGTGATTGCCAGGAGTACTCGCCGACCGATGCGGGCTGGACGACCGATCGAGGCGAGCACTGCGAGGCAGGCCAACACAATCAGCGCGAAAGTGGTCGGCTGCAATGTGCCTATGTCGTCGAAACGCAGTGTGCGAACCCACCCCAGCAGGGGCACGGTCAGAAGCAGCGCGGCGATGGCGGTGCGTGAGACGCGGAGCAGCACGAGAACGAAGGCCACGATCCACAGCGCGTAGACGATCACGAGCACGCTGGCGAAGGGGCCGAAGCCCACGGTCGAAGGTGCGCTGTACTCGCCGGGGTTAGGCGACATCCACTGGTTGAAGGGGCCTCTGGTCGCAAACGGAGCCCACTCGCTGAAGACGAACATGATCAGTGCGCCGGCGAAGCCGATGGCGAGTGAGATCGCCGCGACGCGATCGCGTATGGCTTGGGGTGCGACGCTCTCGAAACGCTGGCCGATGCCCGCCGACGCGAGGTTGCGCAGCTCTCCGGGCAGCGGGGTCGAGCGGTCGTCGGCGTCGGCCTGGTCGAGCATGGTGCCGACGATCGCATCCGCGTTCTCGTCTCGCCAGGTGCGCGGGTACCAGCGCAGGGCAGCGCGGTAGCGAGCCTCGAGGGCGGCGCTCACTGCGCAGCCGCCACACGGATCGCGCGGGCGCGAAGCCGCTGCGTCGCGGCGGCGGCGTTCTGCTGCTGTCTCGTCGCCTCGTCCGCCAGTATTCCTGCCCCGGCGTCGGTGAGGTCGTAGTAGCGGCGAAGGCGGCCGTCGACCACCTCGTCCCCCGCCTTCTCAATGAGCCCGTCGGACTCCAGTCGCTCGAGCGCGGTGTAGAGGGTGCCCGCCTTGAGCGAGACCCGCCCCTGCGAGATGGCCCGCGCCTCGGCGATGATCGCGTAGCCGTGCTTGCGTCCGTCGGCGAGCGCGGCGAGCACGAGGAACGTGGGTTCGCGCAGTTCAGTCATGCGATGACTATATATCGGCTAACTGCATATGTCGAGCTATCCGAGAGCTCGCCGCCCGCTCGCAGCCTCGCTGACGATGCGTGCCACCCGTGCCGCGCGGGTTTCGTCTCGCGCCGCGCTGACGATCGACCACAGCATCTGCTTGCGGGCGCTGGGCGGAAAGCCGTCCCATGCGGCTCGTGCCAGCGGTTCCCGGTCAAGCGCAGCGCTGAGATCGGGTGGGTCGATGAGGTCTTCGACCGAATCGAGAATCGTCCACCACCCGGTGGACTTCGCAGCAGCGATCGCGGCACGCCCCGGCTCGGTCATGAGCCCCTGCGCCTCCATCGCGGCTGCGCGCTCGCGGTTGAGCCGGGTCCACGAGCTCTTGCCTCGCCGCGGTGTGTACAGCTGCAGACCGCGCTGCTCGTCGAGGATGGTACTGGTCGAGTCGATCCAGCCGAAGCAGATCGCCTCTTCGACCGCCTCCGGATACGGGCAGCGCGGCAGTCCGGTCGGGGCACGCCACGACAGCAGCCACACCCCGCGGGCCGAGGGGTTGCTCGTCAGCCACGCTCGCCACTGCTCCCGGGTCTCTGCGTGCACGACCGGGTAGTCGAACTTCCAGGTTGCAGGGTGCTCCGATGCCGGCATGGTGCCCACGCTACGAGATGCCTACGACCTGGCGTCGACCACCGGCATGATGTCGCGCACGATCACCTCGAGCATGCGCGCGTTGAACTCGGGGCCGAGCTGGTTCGGCACGGTGACCAGCACCGTGTCGGCAGCCTGCACGGCGGCGTCCTTTGCGAGCTCGTCGGCGATCTGCTCGGGCTCGCCGACATAGCTACGGCCGAACCGCGACTGCGCGCCGTCGAGAATGCCGACCTGGTCGGTCTGCTCCCGCTGGGCGCTGAGGCCGAAGTAGTAGCGCGTCTCGTCGTCGAAAATCGGCAGGATGCTGCGGCTGACCGACACGCGCGGCGTGCGATCCTGCGTCCAGGCCTCGTGGAACATCGCGATCTGCTCCGCCTGCAGCTCGTCGAAGGGCACCCCCGTGTCTTCGGTCAGCAGGGTGGAGCTCATGAGGTTCATGCCCTGCTCCGCCGTCCACACCGCGGTCGCCCGCGTGCCAGCGCCCCACCAGATGCGGTCGCTGAGCCCGGGCGACTGCGGCTGGATCGGCTGCAGGGCCGAGGTGCCCACCATGCGCGGGTTGCCCGCGGCCAGGGGCTCGGCCGCGATGGCAGCGCGGAAGCGCTCTGTGTGGCGACGCGCCATGTCGGCGTCGGTCTCGCCATCCGCCGGTTCGAAGCCGAAGGCCTTGTAGCCGTCGATGACGGTCTCTGGGGAGCCACGGCTGATGCCGAGCTGCAGGCGTGCGCGGGCGATGAGGTCGGCCTGTGCGGCGAGCTCGGCCATGGCCAGCGGATTCTCGTAGCGCATGTCGATCACGCCGGTGCCGAGCTCGATGCGGCTGGTCTTGGCCGCGGCGGCGGCAAGCAACGGCCAGGGCGAGGCGTGCTGGCGTGCGAAGTGGTGCACGCGAAAGTAGGCGCCGTCGACACCGACCTCTTCCGCGGCAACCGCGAGCTCGATGGCCTGCAGCAGGGCGTCGCCACCGGTGCGGGTCTGCGACCCCTCGACGTTCTGCCAGTGGCCAAAGGAGAGGAATCCAACGCGGGTCATGTGTCTATGCAACCGCATCGACGTGACCCCCATTCCCGGGACTGCCCGCGATACGCGAGAGTCTGTAGCATTGCGTTCTCCCTAGTCACCATGAAAGAAGCAGAAATGAACTACGTCGTTCTTCAGGTCATCCTCAAAGAGAAGCTGTTCGGCAGCGGATCCGGCAACCTGACCAGCCTTGAGAAGGTGCTCAACGAGCAGGCCGCTCTGGGCTACCGCCTGCACACCATCACCTCAGCGTCGTCGGGAACCAAGGGCCTGGGCGGCGGCGACCGCATTCAGGCGACCCTCGTCTTCGAGAAGCTCTAGCCCACGCCGACGACGCGCCGCCCACTCGGGCGGTCGCGTCGGACGCGCGTGAGAGCCTAAGAACGTGCCACTGGATTTCACCGCGATCGACTTCGAGACCGCGAACTCGTCAAGCGCGAGCGCCTGCTCCGTCGGCATGGTCAAGGTGCGCGACGGCAGGGTCGTCGACAAGACCGGATGGCTGATCAAGCCGCCGCTCGGCTACGACTCGTTCACGGAGTGGAACACCCGCATCCACGGCATCATGGCCGTCGACGTTGTCGACGCCCTGCTCTGGAGTGAGCAGCTGCCCGACCTGCGCGAGTTCGCCGACGGCGACCACCTCGTCGCCCACAACGCGAGCTTCGACATGGGCGTCATCAACGCCGCCTGTGTGGCGTCGTTCGTGCCCACCCCGAACTTTCGCTACCTGTGCAGCCTGCAGGTGGCCCGCAAGACCTACAGCCTCGACTCGTACCGCCTGCCGGTCGCCGCCATGGCCGCCGGCTTCGAGGACTTCGCCCACCACGACGCGCTCGCCGACGCGGAGGCCTGCGCGGCGATCATCGTGCACGCCGCGAAGCGCCACGACGCCGAGTCGATCGAGCAGCTCTCGGCGATGACCAACGCGCGCATCGGCCGCATCGGCACCGACTACCGCCCCGCCGTTCTCAGCTGAGCGGCGTGCCGCGCTCGATCGCGAGCTCCGTGAGGTCGAGCGCCACAAGCTGCGCCATGCGATCGCTGCGCTCGGCGGCGTAGCGGGCGTCCGCGTGGTGCACGGCGACATCCGCCCGGTCGATGATGACGTTGGCGACGTCATGCCACGCCTCGATGCGGGCCTGCTCGACGAGCTCGATGAGGCGCTGGTCATTACGCGCACGTTCCCGGAACGCTGCGGCGGTTGCCCGACGAGCCGCCTCGCGCCAGCGCAGCTCGCGGCGCTCGGCATCGACCGTGTCGGAGTCCTCGATGAGCGGATCGGGGGCCGACCAGTCGCGCTTCTCCCGCAGGCGCTCAGCGGCAGCCTCCTCGAGGGTGGCAAGCTGCTCGAACTCCGCGGCCGCCCACAGCCGCAGCGGCTCGGTCGCGTAGCCGCGGCGGTCGCGCAGCGAGTCGACCACGATGCGGTTGTGCAGGCCGAGGCGAATCACGGCCTCGGCGATGGCGACACCCTCGGTCGCGACGCGCTCCGGCGGGCTTGGCTCGACCGGCTCCGGTGCGACGTAGGCACCGAGGTCGACCCGCTTTCTGCGCCGCCATCCCATGCGATCAGCTGACCCAGGTGGCGCTCTCGACGATGCGATCGGTCATCGCGAGCACGGCGGGCGTTGGGATGCCGCTCGACAGCGTGAAGGCGATGGTCGCGAGCCCCCGCTGGTCGGGAAACTCCAGCCAGTACTCGACAAGGGCGCGGTCGCCGGTCACGCGAATGTAGCGTCCCGACCCAGACGCGCCGGGCTCACCGCCGAGCCGCTCGGCCATGCGATCGAGGTGCGACACGTCGCCGATCGCCGGCCCGATCTCGTGCCAGTTGGTGCTGAGTGCCACCCCGAGCGGCTCGCCGTCGATGGGCAGCACCGTGACCGCGAGAAAGCGCGCGTGCACTGTCGCGGCAGCGGCAACCACGAGCGTGATGAACCGCTCCATGCCGCGACGGTTGCTCTTCGCGAAGCGCCGCGGGTAGAACTTCTTGGCGACACCCTCGATGTCGGCCAGGTCGATGTCGACCTGGGTCCACGAGACGGGCAGCCGAATGTCGATAGCGACCGGATGCACCTGCCCCGCCACCTCGAGAAGCTGCTCCAGCTCGACGGATGACCCGGAGCTCGCCGCCCATGCCACCTCGTCGTCGCCGACCCGAGGCTGCAGCGAGGCGAGAACATCCCCGGCCGTCGCCGTCATCGGATGCGGCCCCGCCGGGTCGAACAGCACGCGGTCGAGCACGGTCGAGTTCTGCTCCAGCACGGCCACCAGCGACGCCCCGAGCCGCACGGCGAACTCGGTGTTCTGCTCGGTGCCCGCGTAGAGCTGCAGGGTCTGCGCCGATGAGAACAGCGGCAGCTCGTAGCGCTGCCTGCCCTCGTCGTCGGTGAACGCGGTGACGAGCAGCTTCGAGTCACCCTGCCCAGAGCGCGTGAGGGGCACCACGACGTAGTCGTGTCGCAGTGCCTGCCCGATGCCGAGCACATCGCCGTTGGCGAGGGCGAGAGCGAGCCTCTCGGAGCCGATGCCCGCGATGCTGTCGCGGGGCACTCCGATGCGCTCGTTGTCGTCCTCGTCGGCCACGGGTATCAGCCGTTCTGCGGAAAACCGAGGTTGATGCCGCCGTGCGACGGGTCGAGCCAGCGGCTGGTCACGGCCTTCTGGCGGGTGAAGAAGTGCACCGCGTCGGGACCGTAGGCCTTGGTGTCGCCGAACAGCGAGTCCTTCCAGCCGCCGAAGCTGTAGTAGCCGACCGGCACCGGAATCGGCACGTTGATGCCGACCATGCCGACCTGCACCTCGCGCTGGAAGCGGCGCGCCGCACCACCGTCGTTGGTGAAGATGGCAGTGCCGTTGCCGTACTGGCTTGCGTTGATGAGGGCGAGACCCTCGTCGTAGCTGGCGACGCGCACGATGCTGAGCACCGGTCCGAAGATCTCGTGCTTGTAGACGTCGGACGTCGTGGCCACCCTGTCGATGAGTGTAGGGCCGAGCCAGAATCCGTCTGCCGCCCCGTTCACCTCGATGCCGCGGCCGTCGACCACCACGGTCGCGCCGTCGGCGATAGCCACGTCGATGTAGCCGGCGACCTTGTCGCGGTGCTCCTTGGTGATGAGGGGACCCATGTCGCATCCACGGGTGCCGTCACCGACGGTGAGGCCGCCCATGCGCGACTGGATCTTGGCGATGAGCTCGTCGGCGACCGGCTCGACCGCGACGACGACGCTGATCGCCATGCAGCGCTCGCCCGCCGAGCCGAAGCCCGCGTTGACGGCGGAGTCGGCGACGAGGTCGAGGTCGGCGTCGGGCAGCACGAGCATGTGGTTCTTGGCGCCACCGAGGGCCTGCACGCGCTTGCCGTTGGCCGCGGCGGTCTCGTAGATGTACTTCGCGATCGGCGTGGAGCCGACGAAGCTGATCGACGCGACGTCGGGGTGGGTCAACAGGGCGTCAACCGACTCCTTGTCGCCGTGGACGACGTTGAAGACGCCG
>JBIIAR010000014.1:0-16317 GCA_044239765.1 Microbacteriaceae bacterium | reverse complement strand
TCTCGCCGTAGCCAGAGATCGAGACGTAGACGATGGACGGGTTGATGGCCTTGAGCGACTCGTAGTCGAGTCCAAGGCGGGCTGCGACCCCGGGCCGGTAGTTCTGCAGAAACACGTCGGAGCTCGCGACGAGCTGCGCGAGCACGTCTTTGCCGCCCTGCGACTTGAGGTCGACGGCGAGCGAGCGCTTGTTGCGGTTGAGCGAGAGAAACGACACGTTGATCTTGTTGCCGTTGGCGCCGCCGGCCGAGGCGAAGCGCTGCCACTCACCCGCGGTCGGCTCGACCTTGATGACGTCGGCGCCGAGGTCGCCGAGGCGCTGGGCCGCGAAGGGCCCCGCCATGGCGATGGTGCAGTCGATCACGCGGTAGCCGGTGAGTACTCCTCTAGACAATTAGGGATCCTTCGTTAGTCATGGACGCGCACCTCGGCGCCATCCTGGGAAGACGACTTGAGCAGCGCCTCGATCAGCTCTACGGAGCGCGCGGCGACATCGGCCGTGCTGTTGTTCTCGGTGCTCGCCCCGGTGATGAGGTCGATGAACCGCAGTGGGGGAACGAGGCACTCGTACTCGCCCTCGCCGGGGGCGATGGCGACGTCGATGCGCTGTCCGTCGTATCGGCTGAGCGACACGCGCTCGCGCTCGACGTCGATCATGAGCACGCCCTCGCTGCCGAAGATGCGCAGGTCGACCTGGTACTTGTCGCCGTCGGCGAGGGTGGCTGCCCCCGAGAGTGAGCCGAGCGCGCCGCCGTCGAAGCGCACGACCGCGGCGTCGAAGAGGTCGACGGCCGAGCCAGCGTTCGAGACGCGGCCGGCGACGGTCGAGGCGCGCAGTCCGGTGAGCCAGAAGAACAGCGCGGAGGAGTGCGTGACCTGCCCGTGGGCGTAGCCGCCACCGTGGCGCGGGTCGGCCCAGGTGCTCAGCTCCGGCTTCGTCTCCGAATCCCACCGCTCGAGCATGTGGGTCGGGTCGCCGCCGAAGAGGCCGCGTGTGGGGGAGGCCATGTGGCAGAGCGCGAACTGGATCTCGCCGACCAGGCCGGCATCCATGATGCGCTTGGCCTCGACGGTGAAGGGCTTGTAGTTCCAGCCGTAGGGCACGAGCAGGTGCGTGCCGGCGCGCTCGGTCGCCTCGACGAGGCTCCACGCCTCGTCGGCGCGCAGCGTCATCGGCTTCTCGCAGAGCACGTGCAGTCCGCGTTCGAGGGCGCGGGTGGCGACGTCGTAGTGCAGGTCGTGCGGGGTCGTGACGACGACGGCGTCCAGCCCGGAGTCGAGCAGCTCGTCAATGCTCTCTGTTGCCATGCCAAAGCCGAACTTGTCGCGCACCGCGCCGAGTTCCGGGCCGAGGCCGCAGACGCCGACGAGCTCGACATCCTCACGATCCGCGAGCAGGGGAAAGTGGTTGCTCGTCGCCCACCAGCCGGCGCCGATGGCGCCAACACGCACGCGGCTCACGCTGCCACCCACGTCCAGGTGCGGCGGCCGTCGGCGCGTTCGCCGACGGTCACGGCGCCACGCTCAACCAGGCGCTCGAGATTGCCGGTGACCGGAAAGATGAGGTAGTCGGCTGCGGCAGGCGGCCAGGGGCCGACATCCGTGGCAATAGAACGGATGAGGTCAAGACTCGTCACCGCTGCGCCCGCCGAGCGCAGCGCGGCCTCAATCGCGACGTCGAGTCGCTCGGTGTACGCCTCGCTGAGGTCGAGAAACTCTGCGACCGCGGCTCCCTCGTAGACCGGGTAGTGGGCGGTGAGCAGCAGCTCGGGCTCGAGGGCGCGAAAGGTCGCGATCGACGCGAGGTAGGGGTCGGTGTCGCGGTAGGTCGGCGGAAAGGCGGGCTCGCCGTCGGCCGTCGGCACGGTGTCGCCGAGGGTCGCGTCGGCGATGATCAGCGCCGAGTTGGTGGAGTCCCACAGGGCGAGGTGCCCGTCGCTGTGGCCGGGGGAGTGCAGCACGCGGATCGTGCGGTCGCCGAGGTCGAACTGCTCGCCGCCCTGAAGCGCACGCGCGATCGGCGCGACGGCGGAGGACGACCGGATGTAGGCGGTCACCTCGGCCGGGTCATCGAAGCCGTCGGCGTCGCGGAACTCGGCGTAGCGCTCGCGAATGAGCACCTCGAGGTCTTCACTGAGCGGCACGTCGTCGGTGCCGGCCATGAGCTCGACGTGCGGTGCCGCGGCCAGCAGCGCGGCGTTGCCGCCGGTGTGGTCGAAGTCGCAGTGCGAGCTGATCGCCCACCGCAGGTCGGCGAGGTCGAAGTCGATGCTGTCGAGGTAGGGCAGCAACGTCTCTGTCACGCTCTCGGTGATCCCGGTGTCGAAGAGCAGAGCGCCCTTCGGACCGGTCAGCAGGTACATGGCGATGAACCGCTCACCCAGGGGTGCCTGGATGCGGTGCAGTCCCGGTCGAATCTGCATCAGCGCACCGCTTCGGCCGGTCCGTCGGCAACGAGCCGCAGGCCGGCGCGGTCGGAGCGCACGTGCGGTCCGTCGGCGGTGATCCACGGTGCGGCGCGCTGGTCGGCGGCGATGGCGGCCTCGTCGACCTCGATACCGTTGCCCGGCTTGTCGCCGAGCACGATCGCGCCGTCGGCGTAGGTCTCGTCGATGGTCACGCCGAAGGGCGAGCCGAGGTCTTGCACCTCCGCAGAGAGGTGGTTGGGAATCGACGCTGCAGCGTGCGCGACCGCGGGGTTGGCGGTGAGGCCGACCGGGCTGATCGGCAGGTCGCGTGAGTGGGCGGCGTAGGCGACACGCAGAAAGTGCGTGACGCCCCAGACCGCGCCGGCCTGCACGACATCCACGGCGCCGTGGTCGAACAGCGGCAGGTACTGGTCGAGTCCGGTGAGGTTCTCGCCGGTGGCGACTCCGGCCTTGATCGAGCGGCTGAGGCGGGCGTGGCCGGCGGCGTCCCAGCGGCGCAGGGGCTCCTCGATCCAGGTGAGGTCGAGCTGCTCCTCGATGGCGCTGATGTAGCGCACGGCCTGCTTGAGGTTCCACGACTCGTTGGCGTCGAGCATGAGCGCGGGGCGTGCGGCGTTGCGGCCGAGCTCGTCGGCGATGATGCCAAGGCGACGGATGTCGGCCTCGACATCGCGCCCGCCCTTGAGCTTGCCGCTGGTGAATCCCCGCTCGGCCATGCGTGCATAGAACTCGGCCAGCTGGCTGTCGTCGAGGGCGATATCGAGGCCGGAGGCATAGCCCGTGACGACCCGGTCGCGTGCTCCGAGCAGGCGCCAGAGCGGCTCGCCCGCGGCCTTGGCCTTGAGGTCCCAGATGGCGGCGTCGAGGGTGCCGATGCCGCCGAAGGTGCTGCCGGCGTGACCGGCCTTGAAGACCTGGGCGAGCATCCGGTCGTAGAGCGCGGTGACCGCGCGGGGGTCCTCGCCGACGATGGCGGGAAACAGCTGCTCGATGCCCGCGACGGAGCCGGTGCCGACGCCGGTGATGCCCTCGTCGGTCTCGAGAATGACGATCGGAACCTCGGTCACCCCGGAGTCCACATAGCCGTTGACGTCACCAACGGGACGCCCCCAGTCACGGTAGGTGCGCAGGCAGCGGTAGCCCGTGATCTTCATATCGTCCTTGATGTGTCTCGGTGGGGGTGTAGCTCAAACAGCATACATCACATGTGTTGCGGTGAACAGGGGTTCACTACCGCTGCACTGGGTCACCGCCTGCGACAGCGGCGAGGTCGGCGCGGGTGGCGGCGCCCTCCCAGTCGCCGGGGTGCAGGCACGCTGCCGCCCCCGTGCGCACACCGGTCAGCAGCCGCTGCTCGACGGACGAGCCGGACACCAGCTCGGCGAGATAGCCCGCCACGAAGGCGTCGCCAGCGCCCACGGTGTCGACGACCGAGGCCAGCGGCACCGCGGCCTGCTCGACGAGCCGCCCGTCGCGCAGCGCCGAGGCTCCCGCAGCGCCGCGCGTGATGACGAGCTCTGGCGCCTCCACGCCGCCGAGCAGCTCGACCTCGTCGTCGCTCGCGAAGAGCAGGTGCGCCCGGGCCGCGATCTCCCGGTGCACCGGCATGGCCTCCTCGGTCGACCACAGCCGGGAGCGGTGGTTGACGTCATACGAGATGGTGGCGCCGACCGCGTCGGCCAGGTCGAGGGCCGCGAAGACGGTCGCGCGGGCGCTCGCCGAGAGCGCGGGCGTGATGCCGGTGAGGTGCAGCACGTCGCCCTGCTGCAACGGAAGCAGAGCAAGGTCGTCGGGGGTGAGCCGACTGCCGGCGCTGCCCGCGCGGTGGTAGGTGATGACCGTGCTGCCGGGGGTCGGCGACTCCTTGAGCAGCAGTCCGGTCGGGGCCGCGCCGTCGACGATCGCGACCACGTCGACACCCTCGGCGCGCAGCTCGCGTGCGACCCGCCGGCCGAGGCCGTCATCGCCCACGCGGCCGAGCCACGTGACGGGCACACCGAGGCGGGCGAGCCCGACGGCGACATTGCCCTCGGCGCCGCCCGTGCCGACCTGCAGCTGCGAGAGCTGGGCGAGAGAACCGACCTCGGTCGTGCGCAGCACGGCGAGGCCCTCGCCCAGGGTGACGACCCTGGTCACGGCGCGGTCCGCTGCGTGGCGGCGCTGAGGCGGGTGATGGTCGCCCAGTCGCCCGCGGCGATCATGGCTCGCGTGGCCATCCAGCTGCCGCTCACCGCGAAGACCGCGGGGGATTGCGCGTAGTCGGCCGCATTGGCCGCGGTCACGCCGCCGCTCGGCAGAAACCGCACCGACGGGAAGGGCGCCGCGAGAGCATCGATCATCGCGCGACCGCCGAGCTGGGCGGTGGGAAACAGCTTCACGTGCTCCACCCCGGCGCGCAGCGCGCGCTGCACCTCGGTGGCCGTGGCGACGCCGGGTACGGGCAGAACGCCTCGGGTGCGCGCGTAGGCGACGAGGTCGTCGTCGAAGCCGGGGCTGACGAGAAAGCGGGCTCCCGCATCCACTGATCGGGAGGCATCGGCAGGGGTGAGCACGGTTCCTGCGCCGACCGTGAAGTCGGGCAGGGCCGCGGCGATGGCCTCGATCGCCGCGAGGCCAGCGGGGGTGCGCAACGTGATCTCTGCACAGCTGATGCCGCCCGCGGCAAGTGCCGACGCGAGGTCGACGGCGCGCGACGCGTCGTCGATCGTGATGACCGGAACGACGCCGATGCGAGTGATCTCGTCGAGAGTGCTCATCGGCCGAGCCAGCCGCCGTCGACCGGCAGCACGACCCCAGAGACGTAGTCGGATGCCGCCGAGGCCAGAAACACCGTCGCGCCCCCGAGGTCGCTGGCGCTGCCCCATCGACCGGCCGGGATGCGCGCGAGGATCGAGGCGGAGCGGTCGGGGTCGTCCTGCAGCGCTTGGGTGTTGTCCGTGGCGATGTAGCCGGGGGCGATCGCGTTGACATTGACGCCCTGCGCGGCCCACTCGTTGGCGAGCGCCTTGGTCAGGCCGCCGATGCCGGACTTCGCCGCCGCGTAGCCGGGCACGTTGATGCCGCCCTGAAAGGTGAGCAGGCTCGCGGTGAAGATGATCTTGCCCCGGTCGCGGGCGAGCATCGGCCGGGCCAGCAGCTGGGTGAGGGCGAACTGGCTCGAGAGGTCGACCTCGAGCACGCGGTCCCACAGCTCGAGCGGGTGCTGCGCGGCGGGGGAGCGCTCGATCGTTCCCGCGTTGTTGACGAGGATGTCGACGTTGTTCTCAGCGAGCTCCTCGCCGAGGGCGAGCACGGCGGTGCGGTCGGCGAAGTCGACGGTGCGCGCCTCGAAGCTGCGCCCGTGCGCGGTGACGGCGGCCTCGACGGCACTGCCAGAGCTCTCGAGCGTCGCGCTCACGCCGATGATGTCGGCGCCGGCGGCCGCCAGCGCCTCGGCCATCGCGAAGCCGATGCCGCGCTTCGCTCCGGTGACGACCGCGAGCGTGCCGGTCAGGTCGAAGGGGCCGCTCATCGGGCAGCCACGTCGACGAGGATCTTCATGGCGCGACCGGCCTCGAGGTCGTCGAAGGCGGCGCGGGTCTCGGCGAGCGGCACAATGCGGGTGATCATCAGCTCGGTGGGGATCACGCCCTCGGCGATCAGCTCGATGGCCGTCTCGAAGTCCACGCGCTGGTAGACGCGGGCGCCGAGCAGGCGCAGCTCGCGCCAGAAGACGCGCTGCAGGTTGATCTCGCGCGGCGTCGGGTGAATAGCGACCACGACGATCGTGCCCCGCACCTTCGCGAGGTCGGTGGCCCCGAGCACGGCGGCCGCCGCACCCGACACCTCGAACACGACGTCGGCTCCGGCGCCGCCGGTCCACTGCTCCACCCACGCCACCTGGTCGATATCGCGGGGGTCGAGCGTGGTGAACCCGAGCGCCTCGATCTGCGCGCGCCGCTGGGGGTCGAGCTCGATGACGGCGACCTCGCCGCCGAAGTGGCGGGCGACCGTGGCGATGAGCACGCCGATGGGGCCGCCGCCGATGACGACCGCCTTCTCACCCGGCTGCAGCTCGCTGCGACGCACGTCGTGCACGGCGACGGCGACGGGCTCGACGAGCGCGGCGGCATCCAGCGCGGTTCCGGCCGGGATGCGCACGAGCGTCTCGGCGGGCACATTCCACAGCTCCTGCAGGGCGCCGGGGGAGTCGATGCCGATGAAGTTGAGGTTCTGGCAGATGTGGGTGTTGCCGGCGAGGCAGGCCGGGCAGGTGCCGTCCCAGTCGAGCGGCATGACGGTGACAGCGTCGCCGACGCTCCAGCCGGTGACGTCGGCTCCCAGGGCGTCAATGGTGCCGCTCATCTCGTGGCCGAAGGTGAGGGGAGTCTCTACGCGCGCATCCATGTTGCCGTGGATGATGTGCAGGTCGGTTCCGCACAGGCCTACGTAGGCGACGCGAATGCGCACCTCCCCGGCGGCGGGTTCGGTCGGCTCAACGTCGCGGATCTCGATCGTCGACGATCCGGTGTAGGCGGCGGTCTGCATTGACGGCCCTCTCTGTTCTGGTGCCACCAGCGTACAGCGATAAGACGTATTACCAATATCGGTTCCGGTGTCATAGTGTGGTCACGCACACCCCGCTTCATCCCAGGAGGGTCTCGATGCAGAGACGCACGCTCGGCCGCGGGCCGGCCATCACCGAACTCGGCCTCGGTGCTGCTCAGTTCGGCAACCTCTACCGCGAGACGACGGATGAGGCCTCGACCGCTGCGGTCGCCGCCGCGTGGGATGCCGGCATCCGCTACTTCGACACCGCCCCCCATTACGGGATAGGCCTCTCAGAGCGCCGCCTGGGTGTCGCCCTCGCGCAGTACCCACGTGACGCGTTCGTCGTCTCGACGAAGGTCGGCCGTGCACTGGTGCCGTCGCCAGAGAACGCGGACCAGCTCGATGAGCACGGGTTCATGACCCCCGCGGTCTTCCGTCGCGAGTGGGACTTCAGCCGTGACGGCATTCTGCGCAGCATCGAGGGCAGCCTCGAGCGCCTCGGCCTCGACCGCATCGACGTGGTCTACCTCCACGACCCCGACAACGACTGGGAGCAGGCCTCGACCTCGGCGGTCGACACCCTCGTCGAGCTGCGCGAGCAGGGGCTCATCGGCGCCATCGGCGCGGGAATGAACCAGTCGGCGATGATCGCGCGCTTCATTCGCGAGTGCGACGTCGACATCATGATGCTCGCCGGCCGCTACACCCTGCTCGAGCAGGGAGCGCTCGACGAGTTGCTGCCCCTCGCGCTCGAGCGTGGGGTGGGCGTGGTTGCCGCAGCCATCTACAACTCCGGGCTGCTCAGTGCGCCCCGCCCGGCAGCCGACGCGAGATACGACTACCAGCAGGCACCGGCGGCGCTGCTGGCGCGGGCCAACGCGATCGCCGACGTGTGCGAGCGCCACGGGGTGACGCTGCCCGATGCGGCCGTCGCGTACCCGCTGCGGCATCCGGCTGTTGTCTCAGTCGTTCTCGGCACGCGCACGGCAGAGCAGGTCGTGAGCAACGTGAGCCGCTACGAGACCGCGATTCCCGATGAGGTCTGGGTCGAGCTGGCGGCCGAGGGGCTCATCCCATGAGGATCGATGCGCACCAGCATGTCTGGAGCCCCGCGACCGCCAGCTACCCCTGGCTGACCGGGCTCGAGCCGATCGACCGCGAGATGGCGCTCGCCGAGATTCTGCCGACGATGCGCCAGTTCGGCGTGCACGCGACCGTGCTCGTGCAGGCCGCAGACAACGCGGACGACACCGCGAACATGCTGCGCGAGGCCGACCTGCACCCCGAGGTCGTCGGCATCGTCGCCTGGGTGCCGCTCGACCGACCCGATGAAACCGAACGGATGCTGGCCCACCTGCGCGAGGATCGCCGTGTCGTCGGAATCCGCACCCTGCTGCACGCCAACCCCGACCCCGACTGGGTGCTGCGCACCGAGGTCGACGAGGGGCTGAGCATGCTCGAGTCGGAGGGCGTGACCTTCGACTACGTCACGGGAGACCCGGCGGCGCTCGCCCACCTGCCGGGCATCTCTGAGCGCCACCCCGAGCTGTCGATCGTCATAGACCACCTGGGCAAGCCGCCCGTCGCCGCCGATCGCTCCGAGTGGCGCGCCCTCATCGAGGCGGCGGCGCAGAACCCGCGGGTCTTCGCCAAGCTCTCTGGCCTCTATGCCTCGAGCGGCCCGCTCGACGGCTGGAGCCTCGACGACATTCGCCCGATCGTCGACGACGCCCTCGAGGTCTTCGGTCCCGACCGGCTCATGGTCGGCAGCGACTGGCCGATCGCCGTGCTCGCCGGCGGCTACGAGCGCACCATGACCGCGCTCGTCGAGCTCACCACTGGACCCGACCGCGATGCCCTGCTCGGCGGTACTGCCGCCCGCTTCTACAACCTCGACCCCGCGCTGCTTGCCGCAGCCCGAAAGGACACCCCATGAGATTCGCCCGCCTCGGCCCCGTCGGCCACGAGATCCCGGTCGTGCAGCACGACGGTCGCAGCCTCGACCTGCGGTCGATCACCGACCGCATCGACGGCGCCTTCTTCGCCGGTGGGGGAGTGGCCCGCGTTGAGGCCGCGCTCGCCGACCTTCCCGAGCTGGATGCGACGGGCCTGCGCATCGGCGCCCCCATCGACCAGCCGACCAAGATCGTCTGCATCGGACTCAACTACAGCGACCACGCGGCCGAGACCGGCGCCGCCGTTCCGGCCGAGCCCGTGGTCTTCATGAAGGATCCGTCGACCATCGTCGGCCCCTTCGACGACGTGCTGATTCCCCGCGGCTCGGTGAAGACCGACTGGGAGGTGGAGCTGGGCATCGTCATCGGCGCCGAGGCCCGCTACCTCGCCTCGCCCGACGACGCGGATGCCGTCATCGCCGGCTACGTTCTCTCGCACGACGTCTCGGAGCGCGAGTTTCAGCTCGAGCGCGGCGGCCAGTGGGACAAGGGCAAGAGCTGCGAGACCTTCAACCCGCTCGGTCCGTGGCTGGCCACGGTCGACGAGCTGGGCGACCCGCAGGCGCTCGCCATGCGCACGAGCGTCAATGGCGTGCAGCGGCAGAACGGAACGTCGGCCACCATGATCTTCGGCATCCGCCACGTTGTCTGGTACCTCAGCCAGTTCATGGTGCTGCGCCCCGGTGACCTCATCAACACGGGCACCCCCGCCGGTGTCGCCCTCGGCCTCGCCGACCACCCGTACCTCACGGCTGGCGATGTCGTCGAGCTCGAGATCGCGGGCCTCGGCCTCGCGCGCCAGACGATGGTGCAGGCATGAGCGGCGAGTTCGACGGCCTGGTCGCCGTCGTCACGGGTGGCGCCTCTGGCATCGGCCTCGCGACCGCAGAGCTGCTCGCCAGCCGCGGTGCGACCGTCGCCGTCTTCGACCTCGCCCACGCCGACCTGCCCAACGGACTGCACCCCTACGTCGCGGATGTGACCAACCGCGAGTCCCTCGAGGCCGCGGTCGCCGCGGTCGGCGCCGACCACGGCCGCCTCGACATCGTCATCAACAACGCCGGAATCAGCGCCGTCGGCACCGTGGAGGACAACGACGACGCGACCTGGGCGACGGTGCTCGACGTGAACGTCACGGGAATGGCGCGCATGACGGCGGCGGCGCTGCCGTGGCTGCGTAAGTCGCCCGCGGCATCCGTGGTCAATGTCAGCTCGATCGCTGCGCTCAACGGACTGCCGCAGCGTGCCCTCTACAGCGCCTCCAAGGGCGCGGTGCTTGCGCTCACCTTCGCGATGGCCACCGACCACGTGCGCGAGGGCGTGCGCGTCAACGCCGTCTCGCCGGGCACCGTTGCGACCGCCTTCGTCGACCGGCTGCTGCAGAACTTCGCCGACCCGGTGGCCGAGCGCGCGGCGATGGATGCCCGTCAGGCCATCGGCCGCATGGTGCTGCCGCACGAGGTCGCCAACGCGATCGCCTACCTCGCGAGCCCGCTCAGCGCGGCGACCACCGGAACGGCGCTCGACGTGGACGGCGGTGTGACGCACCTGCGGGTTCGGCCGGCCTAGCGCGGGGCTGCGCCGCAGCTGCGGGGTGTGCCTATTCTCGACGTATGACCGCACGCGTCTCGAACATCACGATCTTCGCCGAGAACCCGGGCGAGCTCGCCCGCTTCTGGTGCGCCGTCATGGGCTACCCCGCGTGGACCAGCTGGCCGGATGACGAGGTCGCCGAGCTGCGCGCGTGGGGCATGGGCGACGAGGAGCTTGCCGAGCGCGCCGAGGCCTGGGACCAGAACCCGGCGCACCAGCGGTTCTACTTCACCCGCTACACGCGCGAGAAGAAGCAGCGCAACCGCATGCACATCGATGTGACGCCCTTCGACGACCGCCGTGCGACGAAGGACGAGCTGCTGGTCGAGAGCGAGCGCCTCGTCGCCCTCGGTGCCTCCGTCGAGAAGGTGCTCGACGGCCCGTGGGGCCCCTTCGACGAGTTCGCGATCATGATGCGCGACCCCGAGGGCAACGAGTTCTGCCTGCAGTGATCAGGGGATGACGACGAGCTTTCCGCCGGCGACCCCTGCCTCCATGTCGCGGTGCGCCTGTGCGATCTCGCTCATGGGGTAGACCTTGCCGAGCGGCACGCGCGCGTGGCCGTCGGCGACCGCGTCGATGAAGGCCTGCAGGTCGGCGGAGCTGAGATCAGCGGCCTCCCCCGAGTAGGCGGTGAGGCGCACCCCGTTGGGAAGCCAGGCCATCGGGTAGAACTCGGGAATGGTCCACTCGTCAGAGAGCATGCCGGTGAAGCAGACGGTGCCTCCGGTGCGCACCGATCGAAGGGTGTCTTTCATGACGTTGGTTCCGACGAGCTCGACCGCACCATCCACGCCGGTGGGGAAGAGCTCGCGCACACTCGCCTCGACGGAGCCGTCGTCGATGATGACGTGGTCGACGCCCATCGATCGCAGCAGGTCGGCGCGGTCGGGGTTGCGGGTGGTCGACAGCACGGTCATGCCGCGGGAGGAGGCGAGCACGGCCAGTGCCAGCCCGATCGACGAGGTGCCCCCGCGAATGAGCAGCGACTGCCCGTCGACCGCCTCCAGCCCGACCCGCAGCGACCCCGCGGCGGTCTGCAGCATCTCGGGAATCGCGCCCAGCACCTCCCACGGCAGGCTGCTCGAGAAGGGCACGACGCTGCTCGCTGGCACTGAGACGTACTCTGCGTAGCCGCCGTCGAAGTCGCGGCCCATGCCGCCCATGAGTGCCGCCACCTGCGTGCCGGGCGCGAACTCGCCGCCGGGTGCCTCGACAACGGTGCCAACAGCCTCGATGCCGGGAACCCGCGGAAAGCTGCCGCTGTAGGCAAGACCGGCGCGAAAGTGCAGCTCTGAGCGGTTGAGCCCGAAGGCCTCGACCTTGATGAGAACCCAGCCGGATGCCGGCACCGGAACAGCGACCTCCCGCACCTCGAGAACCTCGGGACCGCCGGGCGCCGCGATGACGACCGCGCGCATCACGAGCGGGCCGCCGTGAGGTCGGAGAGTTCAGCTGCCAGCACGGCAGCGCGCTTCTCGCCGAATGCGCCCAACAGTTCTGCGAGGTGGGCCTCGGCGGCGGTCGCCGCGGTCGCCTGCGCCGCTCGCCCCGCGTCAGTGAGAACGAGGATGGATGACCGTCGGTCGCCAGGATTCGACTGCCGCTCCGCCAGCCCGTCACGCTCCAACCGGTCGACCAGCTTGCTCGTCGCCCCCACCGTGATCGTCATCGCCTCGGAGACGTCCTGCACTCGAGCTGCCCCGGGCCGCTCGGCGATGGCCGTGAGCGCCTGCAGGGTCGGCACGCTGACACCCGCGTCGCTCAGCAGGGCATTGTCGAGCGAGTTCCAGAGGGTGATCTCTGCGCGCAGCAGAGTCTCGAATAGTGTCGTGAAGGTCATGAGAGCTGCAACCGTGCGCTCTTCCTTTATATTCCTGAGAAGATAGTTCTCAGGAATCTTCATCGTCGTCGAGCAGCATCCCAACAGAGGTCGCGCACGCGTCGCCCTTCCACGCCTCGATGCCCTCGCGAATCGCGAACACGGCGATGACGAGACCGGCCACGGCGTCGGCCCACCACCAGCCGAAGAGGCTGTTGAGCACGAGACCGATCAGCACCGCGGCCGAGAGGTAGGTGCAGATGAGGGTCTGCTTCGAGTCTGCGACCACGGTGGCCGAGCCGAGTTCGCGGCCGGCTCGGCGCTCGGCGAACGACAGCAGCGGCATGATCACGACGCTGAGGGCGGTGATGCCGATGCCGAGCGCGCTGTGCTGCACCTCGACCTGGGTGAGCAGCGCGGTCGTCGACGAGACGATGACGTAGGCGGCGAGGGCGAAGAACGCGACCGCGATGACACGCAGCGTCCCCAGCTCCCACCGCTCCGGCTGCTTGCGGGTGAACTGCCAGGCGACGGCGCCGGCCGACAGCACCTCGATGGTGGAGTCCAGTCCGAAGCTGATGAGGGCGCTCGACGAGGCGAGTGACCCCGCGGTGATGGCGACGACCGCCTCCACCAGGTTGTAGGCGATGGTGATGCCAACGATGAGGCGCACGCGGCGCTGCAGCACAAGCCGGCGGCTGTCGATCACGGTCGTCATGCGCAGGTGCAGCTCTCGCCAGCGCAGCAGCCGGGCTCGACGACCAGCACTACGCGAAGCAGCTCCGAGAGCGCGGGAGCGAGGTGCGAGTCGGCGAGGCGGTACCAGCTGCGGCGGCCGTCGGGCATCGCCTCGACGAGGCCGCATCCCCGAAGGCAGGCGAGCTGGTTCGACATCACCTGACGCGAGACGCCCAGGGCATCGGCGAGGTCAGAGGGGTAAGCGGGCGCCTCCCGCAGGGCGAGCAGGATGCCGACACGCGTTGGGTCCGACAGTGCGTGGCCGAAGCGCGCGAGGGCGGCGGCGTGGGTGGCGGTCGCGAGCAGCTCTGTGGTGGGCATGCACCGACAGTACATGAATTGATGAATTCAGGCCAAGCTGAATCAACGGCGTCGCGCCGCCACCAGGCCGGTGGCAAAGGCGAGCAGGACGGCGCCGACGGTGAGGGCCGCTCGGGTGTGCGTTCGCGGCGTGGCCTCGACCTCCGTCGCCTTCTGCGCGTTGCGACCGGATGACGCATTGCGGGTGAAGAGAATCAGCCAGGTGAAGATCACCAGCACTGCGATCAGCTCGAGCGCGGTGAGGTTGAAGGCGCCGAAGGCAAACAGCACGCCGCCGACCACGATGAGCGTGGCGAAGATCACGGTCGCGGTGAGGAAGGCGGGCGAGAGCCCCTTGAGCAGCACAGGCGTCAGCACGATCAGCGCGCTGAAGCCGAGCAGCGCCGAGACGGAGAAGGTGTTGTGCAGCGGCACGCTGATGTCGACCGGAACGAGACCGAGCCCGGCGAGGGCGACCCCGACGATGGCCAGCATCACGCGGATCACGGTGACGCCGCGCAAGTTGCGGCCACCGGGCCCGCGGCGCGCGAGCAGGTCGATCGTGAGGTAGTCCGAGAGGGTGAGGATCACGAGGCCCGCCACGACGATCGTCACGTTGAAGGCGTACGACGAGGTTGCCGCTCCCATGCCGAGAGCGCTGAAGTTGCGGTGCCACCATTTCGGATCCTCCGCAGTGAGCATGCTCGTGAAGATGCCCGCCACGAGAAAGAGCCCGAGCAGGGTGGCGAGGGTGCTCGTGGTGAGCTGCCCGGCAATGAGAGCGAGCACGTAGGCGCACACGCCCGCGAGGCCGGCGACGAGCGCCGCAGCGGCAACGGCGTTCAGCTCCACCCCGATGAACGCCTGCCGAAAGACCTCGAACATCGAGGCGGTGAGCAGCACGGCAACACCGACCCCGGTGAGGGTGAGCCCGAGCACGTCGAGCACCCTCCGCAGCGGATGCCGCATGCGCCACCGCACCCCGCCATCCGCGTGCCGCACATAGGCCCAGATGAACGCTGCCGCTCCGCTGACGGCGATGACGAGCAGCGCCACCGTGGCGATCGAGGCGAGAGGCGCGAGCTGGCCACGCTGCACGATGAGGGCGACGATGAAGCCCAGAGTCCCCGAGACCAGGGCGGCCGCGATCGCCAGCGACTCGATGGGGGACGCGCCCTGGCGCGCCTTCTGTTCTGGCATCCGGCCCTCTTTCTGCGAGAGTCCAGTCAAACAGGTGCGGAGGGGAGCATACTGAGGCCTAGCTGCACCTCGCGATTGCTCAATCGAGCGCTCGCCGCCGGTGCGACAATTCCAGAGCCGGTGCAGCATCGCTGATCCCCGTATAGCCCGAACCCAGAATCACATTCGAGAGACAGTGACGGTCTTGATAGCCGGCACCGGCGAGCTCACCATCACTTCGGTGGCTGCCGCTGCCCGGGTGTCACGTCGCACCATCTACGCGCACTGGGGAACGATAGAAGACCTGGTCGCCGACAGTGTGTTCGACACCGGTGAGGTCGCTGCGCGAAACGCCTTTCTTCGCATCGTCAGAGACCCGCTGCGGCTGCTGCCGGCAATCGTACGCGAGGTCGTCGCACGGCCGACGGGCTAGTCGCCGAGGTGTCGGGCACGCAGCTCGTCCATGAGCTGCTGCTGGTCGGGAAGCACAGCGTTGGCCCACGCGCCCAGCGCGTAGAGCACTGGCACGGCACGGATGCCCGCCTCCGTCAGGCTGTACCGTGCGCGCTGCCCGCGCATGGCCGCGCCGCGGGCGAGCACGCCCGCCTCGACGAGCTTCACCAGGCGGTCAGCGAGGATGTTCGACGCGATGCCCTCTGCCGAGCCGCCCAGCAGCGCACGAAAGTATCGGCGGTCGTCGAAGATCACGTCGCGCAGGATCAGCAGGGTCCAGCGATCGCCGAGCACGTCGACGGCGATGCTGATCGGATCCGGCTCCACGATTCCTCCTTGACACAATTCTGACTCCCAATATAGTGGTTGCAAAGCGCAAGCACTATTGAAGGTGAGGACACCATGGGTCGCTTTGTCTACGGAATGAACGCATCCATCGATCTCAAGATCGAGCAGGTGCGCGGTGATGACGGCTCGGGCGAGTGGGTGCACCTCAGCGAAGAGCTGCACCGCGCCTGGCAGGCCTACGACGATGCCGCGGCGCTGATCGTGCAGGGCCGCGAGCTCTACGAGCTCATGGAGGGTGCTTGGCCCGCGGGGCGCACCGACGAATCACTGCCCGACTACATGCGCGACTACGGCGAGATGTGGACCGCCAAGCCCAAAGTGCTCGTCTCGCGCACGCGAACCACCGCCGAGTACAACACGCGGATCATTGGCGGGGATGACGCCATCGCCCAGCTGGCCACGCTGCGTGAGCAGACGAGCGGCGCGATCTCGGTGGGCGGCGCCGCGCTCGCCACCCAGCTGCTGCGTGCCGAGCTGCTCGACGAGCTGGTGATCGCGATACACCCCGCATACCTCGGCTTCGGGCGGCCGCTCTTCGACGACTACGAGGAGCCGATCGACCTCAAGCTACTCTCGCATCGCGCGTTCGAGACCGGCGTCACCATGAGCCACTTCGAGATCGTCCGCTGATGCTGACCAGGGTCGCCGACGGGGTGTGGACGCACCAGAGCGAGCTGCTCGAGAACAACACGATCATCGTGCGCGGCGATGCGGGCGTGCTGGTCGTCGACCCTGGGCTGACGACTGGGGAGTTCGCTGAGCTCGCGAGTGATCTCGCCGAGCTGGGACAGCCGGTTGTCGCGGGCTTCTCGTCGCATCCGCACTGGGACCACGTGCTCTGGCACGCTGATCTCGGCGACGTGCCACGTTATGGAACCACCCCCTGTGTGACAGAGATGCAGGTGCTTCTCGCCCAGCCGGACTGGAAGCAGCAGGCCGCGACCGAGCTGCCCGAGGAGATCGCGGGCGA
>JBIIAR010000155.1:0-5956 GCA_044239765.1 Microbacteriaceae bacterium | reverse complement strand
GACGTGCCTCTCGATCTGTTCGGCCAGCTGACCGGCGTGGCCGACTCGAGCGTGCCGTGGGCTGGCCCCGTCGTTCGCGTGCTCGAGCACCACGGTCACGCCCCTGGCCACGCGGCCCTGTTCATCGAGGCCACCGGTGTGCTCGTCGCCGGCGACATGCTCTCCGACGTCTTTCCACCGATGCCCGCCCTCGGCGAGCCGTCGTGGGCCAGGGACTACCTCGCTGGGCTGCAGCTGCTCGAGAATGCGGAGGCGCAGGTCGTCATCCCCGGGCACGGCTCTGTGTCGGGCGACGTGCAGTCCCGCATCGACCTCGACAGGGCCTACGTTGTTGCCCTCCGCGATGGTGCGCCGATCAGCGATTCGCGCATCGACTCGCCCAAGCCCGGCTGGGAGTGGGTGGCTGACTTCCTCAGCTACCAGCGAGGGCGCGCTGGCGCCTAAGGCGAGACGTCGAGGTAGTCGCCGATGCCGCGGTCGCCGAAGTCGGGGCGCGTGAACTCGTAGTCGCTCGCGAGCAGCGGCGACGAGATCATGAGATCGGCGCTGGCCACATTGCAGGCGACTGCGGTGTTCCACACGGCGGCGACCCGCAGCAGCGCCTTCACGTCGGGGTCGTGCGGCTGGGGCTCCAGCGGATCCCAGAAGAAGATCAGCATGTCGATGGTGCCCTCGGCGATGCGCGCGCCGATCTGCTGGTCGCCGCCGACCGGTCCGCTCAGCAGACGCGTGACAGGCAGCCCGAGCTCGTACTCGAGCAGGGTGCCGGTCGTTCCGGTCGCCAGCAGGTGGTGCTGCGACAGGGTGCCGCGGTTGTAGGCGGCCCAGCGCACAAGCTCAGGCTTCTTGTTGTGGTGGGCGACCAGCGCGATGCGGCGGGCGGTGCGTTGCTTCATGGTTCAGTGAACCGCGTGGCGCCGGCCGCGTCTAGTGGCTGTCAGGCCGCAAGCTTCGCCTCGACAGGCCTCGACGGCGCGAAGATCACTCCGCGGATCACGAAGAATCGAATGACCGTGCCGAGCGCCACGCCGATCACGTTGGCCGAGATGTTGTCGGCGAGCGGCGAGGTCAGGCCGAGCACGTAGTGGCTGACGGCGAGGCAGACGAGCGAGACGAGGCTGCTGGCAATGCCGAGCGCCAGAAAGGAGATCGCCTCTCGCGCGACCCGCGCCCCGCGGCGATCGCGAAAGGCCCACCAGCGGTTGCCCGCCCAGTTGACCGCGATCGCCGCCAGCAGAGCGATGATCTTGGCGATGAGGGGGGCGCCGTTCTGGTCCCCGCTGAGCACGGTGAGGCGCAGCAGGTTGAAGACGCCCACGTCGACGACGAAGCCGAGCCCGCCGACCATGCCGAAGCGCATGAGATCGCCCAGCCAGGTCTTCTCGACGACGGGCGATTCTTGCAGGGCAGGTAGCGGCACGCACCTCATTCGGTGCGCTGCCGCCGATCGTTGGCTTTTCGGTGGATGCTCAGGCGGCTACGAGACGCGGCGCCAGCTCGTCCACGCGCCGCCGCAGGTCGCTGAACGCGCTCTCGAATGCCTCGCGAGTGCCGTCGCGCACCGGGTCGGGGATCGACCAGTGCGCGCTTGCGCCGTCGCCGAGCTGCTCACGCGCAGAGTCGCACACCGTGACCACGAAGTCGCCGGTCAGCGCGACGCCCTCGAGGGAGCGGGGCGCGACGTCGGGCAGCGCAAGACTGTGGGCCTGGGCGACCTCGAACGCACCGGCCGCGATGGCGTCGGCGGGATGCGTTCCGGCAGACACCGCCGGAATCTGGCTGACGGTGCGCCAGAGCGCGGTCGCGAGCTGGGACCGAGCGCTGTTCGCGGTGCAGACGAACACGACCCGGCGGGCGGCGAGCACCGACCCCGGGGCCAGGCCCTCGAGGGCACCAGGGCGCAGCGACACATAGCTGCGCCGGCGGTCGCCCTCTGAGCGGTGGCGGTCGACCAGCCCGGCGTCATCGAGGGTGCGCAGGTGGTGAGCAAGCAGATTGGATGCCATACCGAGCTCGGCCTGCAGCTCGCCCGACGAGAGGTCGCCCAGGGTGAGCAGGTCGACGATGCGCAGCCGCCCGGCGTCGGCGAGAGCGGCGTGCTTGAGAGCTCGCATCTCAAGCGAGTAATTTAGCTCAGTATTCATTGAGGCAAGTTTGACTGAGGCAGTGATTTGAGTCAAGCTGTGCGCGTGATACCTACTCCGTCTCTCTGGCGCCGACTGCTCGCCGAGCTTCTCGGCACCGGCCTGCTCGTCGCGATCGTCGTCGGCTCCGGCATCGCCGCCCAGCGGCTCTCGCCCGACGACACGGGCCTGCAGCTGCTTGAGAACAGCCTGGCGACCGCCTTCGGGCTCGGCGTGCTGATCCTCATCCTCAGCCCTGTCAGCGGCGCGCACCTCAACCCGGTGGTGACGGTTGTCGACCACGTGCTCAACCGGAGAGGCAGCGGGGCTGCCGCTGCCGCCTACATCGCAGCGCAGATCACCGGCGCCATCGGAGGGGCCCTGCTGGCCAACGCCATGTTCGGGCTTGCTCCCGCGATCGCGACCACCGCGCGGGTGTCTGCGGGACACCTGCTGGGAGAGGGCGTCGCCACCGCGATCCTCGTGCTTCTTGTCTTCTCCCTCGTGCGCACGGGGCGCGCTGCACTGGTCGCGCCGGCGGTCGGGGCGTACATCGGTGCGGCCTACTGGTTCACCTCGTCGACCTCGTTCGCCAACCCCGCCGTGACGATCGGCCGAATCTTCTCCGACTCCTTCGCCGGCATCGCACCCGGCTCCGTGCTGCCCTACGTGGCCGCGCAACTGGTCGGCGCCGCCGTCGGCCTCAGTCTCCTCCTTCTGCTGTTCCCATCCACCAGCACCACCCCGAAAGGCACCCCGTGACTCATCTCGTCGCCATCGGCGGCAGCGACGCCGGCATCTCTGCCGCCCTCCGCGCCCGCGAGCTCGACCCGACGGTCGACGTGACCGTGGTCGTCGCCGACCGCTACCCGAACTTCTCGATTTGCGGCATCCCCTACTTCTTCTCTGGCGAGGTGCAGCCCTGGCAGTCCCTCGCCCATCGCACCGCCGCCGACCTCGAGGCCACCGGCATGGCGCTGCGTCTCGACACCTTCGCCACCGATATCGATGTCTCTGGCCGACGCCTCGCCGTGCGCGCCGCCGACGGCAGCACCGAGCTCATCGCCTACGACGAGCTTGTCGTCGGCACCGGGGCCCTGCCCTCCGACGCGGGGATCACCGGCCTCGAGAGCCTTGCGCCGGAGGATGGCCTGCACATCATCCACTCGATGGGCGACACCTTCGCTCTCGATCGCTACCTCACCGAGCGGGATCCGAAGACGGCGATCATCGTCGGCGCCGGCTACGTGGGGCTTGAGATGGCCGAGGCCTTCACTGCGCGTGGCATCGCCGTGACCCAGCTGCAGCGCGGTCCCGAGGTGCTCTCGACCCTCGACCCCGAGCTCGCAGCTCTCGTGCACGCTGAGCTCGACGCCCACGGGGTCGACGTCAGGGTCAACACCACCGTGACGCACATCGAGAAGGCCGCCGACGGCCTCGTGGTCAGCGGGCCGACCTTCAGCCAGCGGGCAGACCTCGTGCTGCTCGTGGTCGGTGTGCGCCCCAACACCGACCTGCTAGAACGCGCCGGTGCCCGCCTCGGCGCCGGCGGCGCCATCGTCGTCGACGAGCGGATGCGCACCGGGCTCCCGCACGTCTACAGCGCTGGCGACGGCGTCACCACCCACCACCGCCTGCTCGGCGAGACCTACCTGCCGCTCGGCACCACCGCGCACAAACAAGGGCGGGTCGCGGGCGAAAACGCGGTCGGCGGGGATGCCGTCTTCGCCGGCTCCGTCGGCACCCAGGTCGTCAAGGTCTTCGACCTCGTCGCCAGCCGCACCGGACTGCGCGAGCACGAGGCCGAGGCCGCGGGCTTCCGCCCGTTCAGCGCGACGGCTGTGGCCGACGACCACAAGGCCTACTACCCTGGGGCGCAGCCGATCAGCATCCGCGTCACCGGCGATACGCGCGACGGGCGACTGCTCGGCGCCCAGCTCGTCGGACGCCTCGGCACCGAGACCGCCAAACGCGTCGACACCTTCGCCACGGCCCTCTTCGCCGGCCTCACCGTGGCGGGTGTGAGCGACCTCGACCTCTCATACACGCCGCCGCTCGGCTCGCCGTGGGATGCCGTGCAGGTCGCCACACAGGCGTGGTCGCGCGCGAACCGTATGGCGGTGAACGCATGAGCAAGCCGATCGTGCTCTTTCTCTGCACGCACAACGCCGGTCGATCGCAGCTCGGTGCGGCCCTCATGCACCACCGGGCGGGGGATCGCTTCGAGGTGCGCTCCGCCGGCGTTGCCCCGGCCGAGGCGATCAACGCCGCCGGCGCTGCGTCACTTGCCGAGCTGGGCATCGACACCTCTCACCGAGTGCCGCGCAGGGTCACCGAGGCCGACCTGCTCGAGGCCGACGTGGTGGTCGCGATGAAGCCGGGGCTCACACTGCCCGCGCAGCCGTCCGGCCAGCTCATCGTGTGGCAGCTGCCCGACCCGGGGGACTGGGACGTCGAGAGCATCCGCCCGCTGCGCGACGAGATCGACTCGCGGGTTCAGCAGCTCGCCGCCGACCTCGCTGTTCCCGGGCAGCCCTAGCTGGGTGCCGCTGCCTACAGGCGACGGTAGTGCCGGTTGCGCACGCCGAGAATGGCGGCCCCGATCAGCGCAGCAAGCAGCGAGCCGGCCAGCACACCGACCTTGACGTGGTCGTCGGCCTCGCTGCCGGCGCCAAACGACAGCTCTCCGACGAGCAGCGACACGGTGAAGCCGATGCCGGCGACGAAGGCCATGCCCACAATGTCGACCCAGCGCAGGCTGGCGTCGATGGCCAGCCCCGGAAGCCGTGTCACGAGGAACGTGGTTGCGGTGATGCCGACCGCCTTGCCGATCACGAGGCCGGCGATGATGCCGATCGCGATCGGGTCGCTCAACGCAGCGCCGAGACCGCTCAGGCCGCCGACAGCGACCCCCGCGGCGAAGAAGGCGAACACGGGAACGGCGAATGCCGTCGAGACGCTGCTCCACCGGTCGGCGAAGTGCGCGGCGAAGCCCTCGTAGACGGGATCGCCCGCCGAATCCGTGCCCACCTCGACCCGCGCCCGGCGAGACGCCAGCACCGGCACGGCGAACCCGAGCAGCACGCCGGCGACGGTCGCGTGAATGCCCGAGGCATGCACGAGCGCCCAGGTGATGATGCCGAGCGGCAGCAGCACCCAGATGCTGCGCATTCCACGCTGAACCGCGAGCGCGAACAGGCCGAGCGGCACGATGGCGAGCAGCAGAAACAGGGGTTCGAGGTCGTCGGTGTAGAACACGGCGATGATCGAGATGGCGAGCAGGTCGTCCACGACCGCAAGGGTCAGCAGAAAGGTGCGCAGGGCCGGGGGCAGGTGGCGGCCCACCACGGCAATCACGGCGACGGCAAAGGCGATGTCGGTGGCCGCCGGGATCGCCCAGCCGCGCAGTGCGGCGTCACCCGCGTTCGAGGCGATGGCAACGTAGATGAGTGCCGGAAGGGCGACGCCGCCGATCGCGGCGGTGATAGGCAGAATCGCGGTACGGGGGTTGCGCAGCTTGCCGGCGACGAACTCCTCTTTCAGCTCGAGCCCGACCACGAAGAAGAAGATGGCGAGCAGCCCGTCGGCCGCCCACGCGCTCACGCTGAGATTGAGGTGCAGCGCTTCTGGCCCGAACCGAAAGTCGCGAACTGCCTCATACAGACCGGATGCCGGCGAGTTCGCAAGAACCAGCGCGAGCAGCGTCGCGCCGAGCAGCAACGCCCCGCCGACCGTGTCTTGCCGCAGCGTCTGGTGAATGCCACGCCACAGTGAATGCGGCTGCTGGTGCCGGACGAAGTCATCAGGTTCGGTAGCCACAGAGAGCCTTTCGG
>JBIIAR010000154.1:0-6023 GCA_044239765.1 Microbacteriaceae bacterium | reverse complement strand
CGTCATCACCGTCGGCATCTGGTACCTCGTGTACATGCAGGTCGAGGCCTACGTGCTCAACCCGCGCATCATGGCCCGCGCGGTCAAGGTGCCCGGTGTCGTGGTCGTGATCGCGGCCCTCGTCGGCGGAACGCTGCTCGGCATCCTCGGGGCGCTCATCGCGATCCCCGTGGCGGCCGCCGTGCAGCTGATCATCCGCGAGGTCGTCGTGCCGAGGCAGAACGAGCTGTAGTTAGAGCGGGCCGTCCCACGTGTGCGGCAGCGGCAGTGCCTCGCGGTTCAGCCGCGCGACGATCTCGCTGAGCACCCGGTAGGTCTGCGACTCGCCGACCCAGAGGTGCTTTCCGCCCTCGACGGCAACAAGGTCGATCTCTGGCACCGACGCGAAACGCTCGCGCGCCTGCTCTGGGCGCAGGTAGTCGTCGAGCTCGGGGATCACGGCGATGAGGCGCTTGCCGCTGTCGGCCCACGCGGCGACCTCGGCATCCGTTGTTCTGTGCAGGGGCGGCGAGAGCAGGATCGCCCCCTCGACAGGATGCTGCAGACCGTACTTGAGGGCGACCTCGGTGCCGAAGGACCACCCGAGCAGCCACGGCTTCGGCAGTCCGCGGCCCTCGACGAGCGCCATGGCGGCGGCGAGGTCGTACTGCTCGTCAACGCCCTCACCGAAGCTGCCCTGCGAGAGGCCGTGCGGTGACTGCACCCCGCGAAAGTTGAAGCGCAGCACGGCAAGGCTGGCAAGCGCGGGAAGTCGGGCGGCGGCCTTGCGGATGATGTGCGAGTCCATGAAGCCACCGGCGGTCGGCAGCGGGTGCAGCGCCACGATCGTCGCCACCGGCGGCCGACCCAGCGGCACCGAGAGCTCCCCCACGAGTGTCAGGCCATCGGCGGTGTGCAGCTCGACGTCCTCACGCAGGGCGGGCAGCTCGACGGCACCTCGAATCTCGGTCACCGTCTAATTGTCCAGCAGTGAGTGTGCCAATGACGACGCCCGGCAAGGTCGTCGGCCTCGCCCATCAGGCCGTCGGCACGCCACGCGACGGTATGCGCTGTCGCCGGCTCGATGGTGAGGCCGCAGCCGGGGCAGACATACCGCTTGACCGCAGAGGATGCGGCGACAGGCTGCACGTTCCACCGCCCGTCGCGCTTCTCCTCGAATCGCTGACGGCCGACGAGCGCACGGCTGAGGTCGAGCGCGGGCTCGTCGTCTCTCTGTCGCCCGCGCGGACGATTGGACCGCGGCACTAGTACCAGCCGCGAGTCTCGGAGCTGGTCCACGCGCCGCAGGGATCGGTGTAGCGCCCGGCGATGTAGTTGAGGCCCCAGGTGATCTGGGTGCTCGGGTTGGTCTGCCAGTCGGCACCGACGGTGGCCATCTTGTCGCCCGGCAGCGCCTGAGGGATGCCGTAGGCGCCCGACTTCGTGTTGTGGGCGTAGACGTTCCAGTGCGACTCGCGGTTCCACAGCGCGACGAGGCACGAGTACTGCTGCTCGTCCCAGCCGCGGGCGAGCACCATCTCGTGGGCAATGGCCTGCGCGGTGCCCGGGTCGGGCGTGCCGACCGCGGGTGCGGTCGCGTAGACCTTGGAGGTCGTGAACTGGGTGCGGGTGGCCGACAGCGCCTGCGTTCCGCCCGCGGTGACGGTCTGCAGCGGCTCGGTGTTCCTCACGGGTGGCGCCGTGACCGTCTCTGCCGCCATCGCGAAGGCGTTACTCGGGTCAACGATCGGCACGAGAACGAAGCAGACCGTGGTCAGAAAGGCGAAGCTGGGCAGTGACCACGGGGCGCGAACATGGCGCGCGTCAGTGCCGCCCAGGCGTGCCTTCGGCACTGTCTGGAGCGCGTACCCGATGCGACGCCTGCTCACAGACCCCGATTTTAGCCTAGGCGGGTGTCAAAAGCCGTGGAGGCTACTTGACCGCCAGCATCACGTTGATGACGGTGTCGAGCACCAGGTCGACCTGCGTCTCGCTGTAGCCGCCGCGCGACGAGCGAAAGACGACGGTGCGAACCTCGTCGACGCTCATCGCCTTGCCTCGCTGAAAGTAGTCGGTGAGGCGCACGGCGAAGTCGTCGACGTCGCGCGGTCGGTAGCCCTGGCTGAGCGCCCCGACACGGGTGAAGCGGTGGCCGGCGGGACGATCGAGACGGTTGAGCAGCACCTGCGCCGTGCTGCGCGCCTGCGAGTACCACTCGGCGTCGCCACCGGGGGCCGCGAACGCGCGCTCCTTCTCGCGGGTGGCGAAGGCGTCCTCCAGGCGCTCGAGGGCGGCATCCACGTGGCTGGGAGAGTACCCGCCGCGCTCGAACCCGAAGGCGGTTGTGCGAATGCTCGCTGCGTCAACGACGGAGGGGCTGCCGACGGGTGCGCTGTAGGCCGTTCGGGCCTCCTGCAGGAAGTCCTCGACCTCGGCGACGTTGTAGCCGCGCTGCGAGCGGCGGGTGCGGGGAAAGGTTGTGGCCACGTCTCTATCCTGCCTTAGGTGAAGATGATGAACAGCGCGTAGGCGGCCGCCGCAGACGGCAGCGCCGAGTCAAGACGGTCGAGCAGTCCGCCGTGGCCAGGCAGCCACGTGCTCATGTCTTTCGTGCCGAGGTCGCGCTTGATGAGGGACTCGGTGAGGTCGCCGACAGTTGCGGTGAGCACGATCGTCAGACCGAGGATGACGCCCACCCACCAGGGCTGCTGCAGCATGAAGAGGGCCAGCAGCACTCCCGCCAGCACCGCAGCGGCAACGGAGCCGGCGAAGCCCTCCCAGGTCTTCTTCGGGCTGATGCTCGGTGCCATGGGGTGCTTGCCGAAGGAGAGCCCGGTCGCGTAGGCGCCGGTGTCGACTGAGACGACGACGATGAGCGACGCGAGGGTCCACCACTCACCGCCCTCGTGCGCGGTGAGCAGCACGAAGAAGCTGCCGAGAAACATGACGTAGAGCACGACGAAGGTGCCCGCACCGATGTCGCGCACGACGAGCGACGGGCTGGCGCGCTTCGAGGGCAGAGCGAGGGATAGAAGGCGCCAAAGGGTGATGAGCGCGATTCCCGCGGCGGCCACTATGAGATGGCCCGCCTCGCGGGTGAGGCCGATGTCGGCGTTGATCGCGTAGAACGAGGCCGGCACGATCGCGACCGCGGTGATCGCGACCGGGATGCGCGGCACCTTGCGGTTGGCAACACGCAGCGCCGTGGCGAACTCCAGTGATGCCACGACAATCAGCAGCACCGCGAAGAGCATGAACAGCTCTTTGATGATGAGCAGGCTGAGCAGCAGCGCGCCGCCGAGCCCGACGCCGACGAGAATCGCGAGAAGCAGGGGACGACCGGTGCGAGCGTTGATCTTCTCGTTGGTGGCGCGGGCCTGCGCCTCGAGATCGTGCCGTGCAGCGTCGAAGTCGGCGCGCGACGGTGCCTTGTGCTTGTGCGGTGCCTCGCCGGAGTCGACCACCTAGACCTCGAGCAGTTCGGCTTCTTTGCGCTTCAGCGCGTCGTCGATCGCGTCGACGTGCGCCTTGGTGACCGCGTCGAGCTCCTTCTCGGCGCGGGCGAGGTCGTCTTCGCCCACCTCCGACTTGAGGGCGTCGAGGTCGTCCTTGGCCTTGCGGCGAACGTTGCGCAGCGCAACCTTGGACTGCTCGCCCTTCTCGCGCACCAGCTTGACGAACTCCTTGCGGCGCTCCTCCGTCATCTCGGGCAGCGTCACGCGCACGATCTCGCCATCGTTGCCGACATTGGCGCCGAGGTTGGGGGCGGCGACGATGGCCTTCTCGATCTCTTTGAGCGCCGACTTGTCGTATGGGGTGACGATGAGCATGCGGGCCTCGGGGTTCTGCATCGAGGCGAGCTGGCCGAGCGGCGTCGGCGTTCCGTAGTAGTCAACGAGGATCTTCTGAAAGAGCAGCGGGTTGGCGCGCCCCGTTCGCACGGTGGCGAAGTCCTCTTTGGCAGCCTCGAGGCTCTGGTCCATCTTGTCCTTGGCCTCAGCCAGTACGTCGCTAATCACACCCCAGAGTTTAGTCAAAGAGCTGGCAAAGCCATGTTCACCGCGGGCTAGTTGCTGACGAGGGTTCCGATGCGCTCACCGCGGATGGCCTTCGTGAGGTTGCCGGCCGGCTCCATGCCGAAGACGACCATGGGCATGCCGTTGTCCATGCAGAGGCTGAACGCGGTCGAATCGACCACCTTGAGGCCCTGCACGAGCGCCTCCTGGTAGGTGATGCCATCGATCTTCGTGGCTGTCGGGTCGGTGCGCGGGTCACCCGTGTAGACACCGTCGACGCCGTTCTTGGCGACGAGCACGACCTCGGCGTCGATCTCGAGCGCACGCTGGGCGCTCACCGTGTCGGTGGAGAAGTACGGGAGGCCGGCGCCGGCACCGAAGATGACGACGCGCCCCTTCTCAAGATGGCGCTCTGCGCGGCGCGGAATGTAGGGCTCGGCAACCTGGGTCATCGAGATGGCGGACTGCACGCGCGTCGCGGCCCCGGCCTGCTCGAGGAAGTCCTGCAGGGCGAGTGCGTTCATCACGGTGCCGAGCATGCCCATGTAGTCGGCGCGGCCGCGGTCCATGCCGCGCTGGCTGAGCTCTGCGCCGCGAAAGAAGTTGCCGCCGCCGACGACGATCGCTATCTCGACGTCTTTCGCCGCCTCGGCGATCTCCTTGGCGATGCTGCTGACGACGTCCGGGTTGACTCCGAGGGATCCCCCGCCAAACGACTCACCCGAAAGTTTGAGAAGAACCCTGCGCTTCTTGTCTGACACGGTGTCTCCCTCTGTTGGCCCCAGCAAGATATTACGTGAAACACTCAAGGCGTGATGACGACGAGAGGGCGGCTGCTGGGGCTCGCCGCCGCATCCGTCGTGCTTCTCGCCGGATGCTCCGGCTTGGCTTCGGCGCCGGGCCTCGCGCCGGCCGTCGCCCTCAGCTCCGCTCCGCCAGACCCGCGCCCCGGGCTCAGCGACGAGCTGCTCGCGAGTGCGCTCGACGCCAGCCAGCCGGGCTGCTCAGCGGCCGTTGCGGTGCACGGGCAGGTCGTGTGGTCGAGCGCCGTTGGCACTGCCGACCTGGCCACCGGCGCCCCGCTGACGACCGCCACCCGCTTCGACGTGGCCTCGCTGACCAAGCAGTTCACCGCGACGGCCGTGCTGATCCTGCAGCGCGAGGGCAGGCTATCGCTCGGCGACTCGATCGCCAGCTACGTCAACGGCCTGCCCGCGTGGGGCGCGACGGTCACCCTCGACGCGCTCATGCACCACACCAGCCACGTGCCCGACTACTGGAAGAAGCTCGGCGACTGGGGCTACGGCTTCGAGACCCCGGCGACACAGGCCGATGCGATGCGTGCCATCAAGGCCGTCTCGACGCTCAGCGCCGGCGAGGGGTACGAGTACTCCAACTCGAATTACATCCTGCTCGCGCAGGTCATCGAGAGCGTCACCGGTCAGCCCTACGCGCAGTACGTCACCGAGACCCTGTTCGAGCCGCTCGACCTCGCGATGCAGATCGACCCAGTGCTGCAGGCCGCTGACATCGCCGTCTCCTACGACGACGCCAATCTGCCGACCCGCAACGCCTGGGCCTTCTACGGTGCCTTCGGCACCTTCACGACGCCAACGCAGCTCGCCCTGTGGGGCGACCAGTACCGCGAGAGCGACGTCGTGGGCAACGACTTCGTCGTCGGCGCTGTCGACAGCGGTGAGCCCGGCGACGTCACCGAGGGGCGCGTGTACGCGGCCGGCATCAATATCAACGCGGATGGCTCACTGCGCCACGATGGACGCCTCGGCGGCTTCATCTCGACCCTCAAGATCTCGCCCGACCGCGAGACCTCCGTGGCCGTGGCGTGCAACGGGTACCTCGCCGACCGCTCCGGCGTCGTCAACGGGCTGTGGAAGATCTGGGTCAGCTCCGAGCCGGGCGGGGATTAAACGAAGAAAGGCCCTGGTCTCCCAGGGCCTTTCGAAGGTGGTTGTTTAGGCGCCGACCTTGAAACGGGCGAAGCCGCTCACGGTGAGACCGGCGTCCGAC
>JBIIAR010000152.1:0-6105 GCA_044239765.1 Microbacteriaceae bacterium | reverse complement strand
CCGGGGTGGTGCTCGAGCCGGGCGGGATCGTCACGGTGAGCCGCGTCGGCACACCCGGCGACCTGCACACCACCTCGCCCTACGACACGAGCGGCTTCGGCCTCTACCTCGAGGCGCCCGATGACTCGCTCGTCGACCGTGTTGGCGTCTACCCCAACACCCCCTGGCCGACGCAGAGCGAGTGCAGCGGCGAGCGCAACCTGCCGAACAGCCTCAACTACGCCCGCGGTGAGAGCTGGCAGCGCACCGGCACCGGCAGTGCGGACTTCGTCGCGGCACCGTCCACCCCGATGGAGCAGAACGCGACGACCGGTGTCACCCGTGCCGCGACGACCGTCATCATCAACGAGTTCACCGCCAGCGGACCCGCCTCGGTCGACGACGAGTTCGTCGAGCTGCGCAACCTCGGCACAACCGCGGTCGACATCGGCGGCTGGCAGCTCTCGCGCTGCACTGCGACCGGCCGCCTGCGCACGGGCACCCACGAGCTGGCTATCGCGAGCGGCACCACGCTCGAGCCGGGCGACTACTTCGTCATCGGAGGGCCCGGCTTCACCGGAAAGGCGGATGCCACATACGGCACCCAGCTCGCCGACGTCACCAGCGGCCTCTACCTCGAGACCGGCGACGGTCAGCTCGTTGACCGCATCAGCGTCAGTGCCTACGCCGACAGCGCCTGCCAGGACGGCGACGACAAGCTGCCCGCGATCCTCGACTACGTCGCGGGGGAGTCGTACCAGCAGGGCAGCAAGGGCTTCGTCGTTGCGCCCCGCACCCCGGGCACCGCCAACATCTCGACCGACTCGAGCGTGTTCCGCCAGGCTTTCGAGTACGGCGATGTGGCCATCAGCGAGCTGGGAACCGACCCGGGCACCGGCCCCGGCGCCGTGCAGAACAACTTCGTGGAGCTCGGCAACTACGGTGAGGATGCCGTCGACATCTCTGGCTGGACGATCCGCCGCTGCGAGGCCACCGGCATCCGCAGCCGCGAGCTGCAGCTGACCATCGCGGATGGAACGACCCTCGAACCCGGCGAGGTCTTCGTCGCGGCCAAGGAGGGCACGATCGCCGCCGACGCGACCTACGCCACCACCCTCAACTTTCTCGGCACCGGCATCTGGCTGGAAAATAACCGTGGCCAGCGGGTCGACAGCGTCGGCGTCTATGCCATGAACGAGATGGACGAGAGCCACATCACCCTCAGCCCTTGCTCGAAGGGGATGCCGCTGACCACCTACCAGCCCGACCGCACCCTCGGCGAGACCTTCCAGCGCACCCGGTTCACGGGCGAGGACGCGGGCGACTTCATCGTCGCCCCGGCCACCCCCGGTGAGATCGACGAGCACGAGTGGGTCGACCCGACGCTGTACGTCGAGGGCGAGGTCGAGGAATTCGCCGAGCCTGTCGAGCCGGTCGAGACCCTGCCGACAGCGGCTGTGACCGCGGCCATCCTCGAGCACTGGTCAGGCCTCTCTGACACTCCGCTGATCGATGAGGTGGGGCCTAACGAGGTGATCTCGACAGGCTCGATCAGCGATGCCGCGTGGGCGTACCCCTACGAGCGCATCGTGCTCGACGCGAGCGCGCTCGAGGCCGGGTCGCGGGTGTTCTGGACCGGTTCCACGGTGAGCCGCAACGAGCTGCAGCTGTCGGTGTGGAGCCCGGCCACCTCGTCGTGGCGGCTGCTCGATGTGGGCACCGGCGACAGCATCCAGCTCTCTGGCACGCTCGAGCAGAACGAGCTCGATGACGGGCGGGTGGCCCTGCTCGTGCAGGACGGGCCGCGCACCGAGGCGACCCTGACGGGCGTCGTCGACGGCGAGCTGGAGAACCCCAACGACTACGACTTCGCGATCTCGCACATCACCGACACGCAGTACCTCAGCGAGAGCTACCCCGAGGTCTATGCCCAGGCGCTCAGCTGGATCGCTGACAACGCCGCGAGCCGTGACATCGCCTTCGCGACGCACACCGGCGACCTCATTCAGAACTGGGTCGACCCCGACCAGGGTGAGGACCGGGCCCGTATCGAGTACGAGCGGGCTTCGGCGATCCAGAGCATTCTCGACGACGCGGGTATTGCGAACAGCGTGCTGCCGGGCAACCACGACAACAAGCGCGGCGTCGACGACTCCCTCTTCAACGAGTACTTCGGTCCGGAGCGCTACGAGAACAGCACGCCCTTCGCCGCGGGCGACAACAGCTCGAACTACACGACCTTCGAGCACGAGGGCGCGAAGTTCTTGATGCTCTCGCTCGGCTACGGCTACGGGGAGGCCGAGATCGTCTGGGCCGAGGGTGTGGTCACCAGTCACCCCGACTACAACGTCGTCATCTCGACGCACGAGCACGTCACGCCGCTGACCCTGATCGAGGAGGCGCACCGCTCGGTCAACTCCCGCTGGATCTCGCACGGGCAGGATCTCTGGGACCGCGTCATCGCCCCCAACCGCAACGTCGTCATCGTGCTCAGCGGCCACTTTCACGGACTCGGCAAGATCGTGACAGAGAACGCGGGTGGCATCGAGGGCCACGACGTGGTCGAGCTGCTCGCCGACTACCAGGAGTTCCGCACCCACGACGGAGAGCGGGCGACCGGATTCCAGCGCCTTCTGCAGATCGACCTGGCCAGCCAGACGGTCGCCGTCGACACCTTCTCGGCAACGCTCGGCGAGAGCTCTAGTGCCGAGCACGACTACCCGCAGTTCGTGCCCGACACCGGGCTTGCGTCGTCGCCGTCGAACATGCGGCCCTGGAACATCGTCGCTATCGGCACCCAGGACCGCTATACCGAGGATGACGACGAGTTCACCGCCGCAGCAGGATTCCAGTACCCCAAGCAGGTGAGCACGGCCGGGTTGGCCACCGCCCCGCCGGTGCCCGCCGCCGCGGACCTCAGCTCCACCGCGGGCTCGAGCAGCGACTGGCTGGACTACTTTGCCACCGTTCCCGCATAGGGGCGCTGCTAGGGTTTCGCCATGAGCGCGGATGACGACAAAGCCCTCAGCTGGGATGAGGTGAGCGACCCCACCCACGTCGCCGTGCCGCCCGAGCGGGTCGAGCCTGTCGAGACCCCGGTCGTCGAGACCCCAATTCTTGACCCAGGCAAGCCCGCCACCGGCTCGTTCCTGCTGGTCAGCTACGGAATCCTCGGCGGTGTGGTGCTGCTCTACACGGTGGGCTGGATCCTCGGCATTCGCCAAGTGGTCTTCGCGTCGCCCGACACCCTCGCCGGCATCGCCAGCTTCGTGTCGCAGGTGCTCGCGGTCGGCGCCCCGGTCATCTGGTTCGGGGGAAGCTTTGTGCTCACCCGCGGTGCCAAGCCGATCGTCCGCCTGCTCGTGCTGCTGCTCGGGCTCGTGGCGACCCTGCCCCTTCCCTTCATCCTGCTGGGAGCATCATGACCGACATCGTGACCCCGGCCGAGGAGCCACAGAGCATCCTCAAGCCCACAGAGCCCATCGGCGTGCTGACGCTGGTCATCGCCGCCGCGTTCGGACTGCTCTTCGCCTACTATGTGTACCAGGCCATCGAGAACCTGCTCGAGCTGCCGAAGTCCTACGAGGCGATCGGGCTCAGCGACTCGGTGCCGTGGGCGGTTCTCGTCATCGGGCTCGCCATCCCGATCCTGCTGTACGTGATTGCCTTCGCGGTCGCACTTCGACAGACGGTGCTCAACAAGGCGGTCATCTTTCTCATGGCACTCGTCACCGTCGCGGCCTTCAGCTATGGCATCGTCGCAATTCACCGGGTGACGTTCGACCTGCTGCTCGACTCGCTCTAGAGCGCTACGAACACCAGCAGCGCGATAAGCGCCGCCTGGCCAGCCAGTCGCGGCCAGAAGGGAATGGCTGCCCTCCCGAACTTCTCCGGGTGCTGCGCCGCATAGGCGTTCGCCGGGAAGACGGCGATCAGGAAGACGATCAGCGCAATCGCCGCCGCCACGTGCAGCACCGGTATCAGCAGGCCGATGCCGCCCGCGATCTCGCACAGTCCGGTGAACTGCACGAGGCGCCGAGCGCTGACGAAGCGCATGCGCTGCGGGATCATCGCCGCCATCGTGCGCGCGCTCGCCGGCACGAAATGCGCGACCCCCATGAGCACGAAGGCCGCGGCCAGGGCGATGGTGACGACGAGCTGGACGGTTTCGAGCATGCCCCATTGTCATCCTCTGGGCTGAGAGCCGGGATACGCGCGCCGGATGCCGCCGTGGCAGTCACCGGCGAGGCTGGAGGCATGAAGAAAATCCTCGTGCTGCTGCCCCTCGTTCTGCTCCCCCTCACCGGCTGCGCCGCCATCATGGATGTCGTGCACAGCGAGAGCGAGTCGCACTTCGACGACGGCGCCGCCCTCTTCGACTCCGGCGCGCTGTCGGCGAACGAGGCGACCTGGCTGCCGACGGACGCGAGCGACATCACCGTGCGCGAGTCGACGAAGAGTGACGTGACGGCGACCGCCGTTATCGGCTTCAGCAGCACATCCGCCCTGATCGGGTGCGAGCTGACCGATCGCATGTCGCTGCCGTCGTACGCCGTCGAGTGGGGTCCGAAAGACACCGAGATCGTCGCAGAGACGATCGTGCAGAGCTGCGGCGACTGGGTGTTCATCGCGACCGACGACGGGTGGTTCGGCTGGACTCCGAGCGCCCCCGGGGAGAAGGGCACGGCGTAACAGGGCGAGGGGGTGCAGTAAACTCGCCGAGGTTGTGCCCCCGCAACCCGCACCTGTAAGGAACGATTCGTGGCCAAGCCGATCGTGCTCATTGCCGAAGAACTCTCGCCCGCGACTGTCGAGGCCCTCGGTCCTGACTTCGAGGTGCGCAACGTCGATGGAACGGACCGGGCCGCACTGCTCAGCGCGCTCGCCGACGCCAGCGCGGTGCTCATCCGCTCCGCGACGCAGATGGACGCCGAGGCCATCGCCGCCGCGCCGCAGCTCAAGGTCATCGCCCGGGCGGGTGTCGGCCTCGACAACGTGGATGTGAAGTCCGCCACCACCGCGGGCGTCATGGTCGTCAACGCGCCCACCAGCAACATCATCTCGGCCGCGGAGCTCACCGTCGGCCACATCCTCTCGCTCGCCCGTCACATTCCCGCCGCCCACGGCGCGCTCGCGCAGGGCCAGTGGAAGCGCTCGAAGTACACCGGCGTCGAGCTCTACGAGAAGACGGTCGGCATCATCGGCCTCGGCCGCATCGGTGCCCTCATCACCGCGCGCATGCAGGCCTTCGGCACCAACGTCGTCGCCTACGACCCCTACGTCACCGCGGCGCGGGCGCAGCAGCTCGGCGTGACGCTGCTCTCGCTCGAGGAGCTGCTCGCGCAGTCCGACTTCATCACCATCCACATGCCGAAGACCGCAGAGACGACCGGCATGATCTCGACGGAGCAGCTCGGCCTCATGAAGCCGACGGCGTTCATCGTCAACGTCGCCCGCGGTGGCCTCATCGACGAGGACGCCCTCTACGCCGCCCTCAAGTCGGGTCGTATCGCGGGCGCCGGCCTCGACGTCTTCGTCAGCGAGCCGCCCACCGAGTCGCCCCTGCTCGCCCTCGAGAACGTCATCGTCACCCCCCACCTCGGAGCATCGACGGATGAGGCGCAGGAGAAGGCCGGAGTCAGCGTCGCCAAGTCGGTGCGCCTCGCCCTCGGCGGTGAGCTCGTGCCCGACGCCGTCAACGTCGCGGGCGGAGTCATCGACCCGACCGTTCGCCCGGGCATCCCGCTCATGGAGAAGCTCGGCCAGGTCTTCGCCGGCATCGCCGACGGCCCCATCACGAGCGTCGACGTCGAGGTGCGTGGCGAGATCGCCGAGCTCGACGTCAGCGTGCTCAAGCTCAGCGCCCTCAAGGGCATCTTCTCGAACACGGTCAGCGAGTCGGTGAGCTATGTCAACGCGCCGCTGTTCGCCGAGCAGCGCGGCATCGCCGTGCGTCTCACCACTGACGTCGAGAGCGACGAGTACCGCAACCTGCTGACCGTGCGCGGCACGACGAGCGAGGGAACGCAGATCAGTGTCTCTGGCACCCTGACCGGCACGAAGCAGATCGAGAAGATCGTCGAGATCAACGGCTACGACGTCGAGGTGCCCTTCGCCAAGCACCTC
>JBIIAR010000150.1:0-6143 GCA_044239765.1 Microbacteriaceae bacterium | reverse complement strand
GGACTGCGTGACGAGCCAGAGCACCACGCTCATGGCGACCGGCGCGAGGGTCGCGACAAGCGGAAAGGGCTGCCGCGTCGGCCGCGCGGGGCGCGCCGGGGCGGCTATGCGCGCGGGTGGAGGTGGGGATGCAGGGAGCATGGCCTGCTTATGCAAGCAGCGGCAGCATCCGTGCGGTTGCGGTCAGTGACGCGAGTGCAGGCGACGGCGCTGTGCAGGACTAGCTGACGACGAAGAACTGCTCGCCCATGGTCACGCGGGTGCCGCGGGCTATGCGGTAGCGCTTGCCCGGCTCGCAGCGGCGCGCGGCGCTGTCGGGCTCGCGAATCGTCGTGCCGTTGCCGGAGAACCGGTCGGAGACCCAGAACGAGGTACCGATCTGGCCGAACTCGAGGTGCGTCTTGGAGACGGACTTGCCCGGGTCGACGATCGTCACCAGGTGGTCGAAGTACTCGGCTGGCTCCTTGACGGGGTTGCGGCCGACCAGCCCGGTGCCGACCACGGTCACGCTCTCGCCGGTGCTGAACTGAAGAACGAAGCGCTGGCCGCTGAGGGTGCTGGCGACGATGCGGGTCTGCTCGACGTCCTCCTCGACCACCGGCACCGGTGCGGCGCGCAGCAGGCGGGCGGGCGGTGTCCACGGGTCGTGGGCTGGCGGTGCTGGAGGGTTGGTCACGGTCACCGGCGCAGATGCCACGACGGGCGGCTTCCACGGGTCGAGGTCGACGACGGGGGCGGGCTGTGGCTTGGGTTCGGGAGTTGGCTCGGGCTCGGGGCTCTCGATCAGCTCGACCACCGGGGCGGGCTCTGCCGTCTCGACCAGCTCGACGACCGCTGCCGGCTTCGAGCGTGACACGACCGTCGCGCCGTCGATCTCGTCCACATCGATGACGCTGGTGTCGCTGAGAGGGCTGGCGAAGGCGGCCGGCTCCCGGGCGGGACGCGACGAGATCGGTGCAGCGCGACCGGTCGACGTGGCGAGCGAACGCCCGCATTCGCCGCAGAACATGGCGGTCGCAGGCAGCTCGGTGCCGCAGTATCCGCAGGTCATCGTCGTACTCCCCCTCGGCGCAGCACACGGCGACGCCCCCCAAGAGAGCGTACCGACACGCGGGCCCGAAGGCGCTGCCAGCGCGTCTTGCCCTCGTTGAGCGAGACGGTCAGCTCGTCGATCGAGGTCCAGATGCGGGCAGCGTCGGCGGGGTCCGGCTCGACCGGCGCGAAGACGGCACGGTCGGCCAGCTCCGCCACCGCCAGCGGAGCGGTGCCGCCGACGGTGAGAGCGAGCTCGCTGCGGGTCGCGTGGCGAGGCAGCAGATAGCCGTGGTCGACCACGGCGTCCTCGAACTCCCGCCAGCCGCCGCTGATCTGCGCGAGCGGTGAGCCCGATCTGCGACGAAGCTGACGGCGCCGCAGCTTCGCGGCGACGATGACGACGAACGGCGAGGCGAGAACGCCGAGGGCGAGCAGGGTCCAGCCGAGAACGCGGGCGACAGCAAGCAGAACGACGACCCAGCCCTCGATGGCCGGCTGCGCATCCTGCGTCGTCTCGACCGGCGTCTGGTTGTCGGTGAGGTCGCGTTCCTCGTCGAGGGGCTGAATCACCGACTGCGGCCGCGAGACCTCACTCGGCTCCTCTGGCTCCTCCTCGGGAATCTCGCGCACGGGAGGCGTCGGGTCGAGCGTAACCCAGCCGTACTGCGCGGTGTTGACCTCGATCCAGGCGGACACCATGTCGCCGGTGACCACGCCCGTCTCGTCGGGGAGGAAACCGAAAACCACCCGCGCGGGAAAGCCGAGCTCGCGGGCCATGATGGCGGCGGTGACGGCGTACTGCTCGGCGTCCCCGATCATGCGCTGGTCGGTGAGCAGCTGGGTGATGCGGTCGGAGGAGTGCCCGGAACGGCTCGGCGGCTCGGTCTCACCGATTCCGTGGCTGATGTATCCCTCGGAGCGCAGGCCGTCTATCGCGGCGAGCAGGCGGGCGCCCTGCCCGTCGATGCCGCTGGTGTAGCGCTCGAGGGCGGTTGCGAGCTCGGTGGGCACGAGTCCCAGCTGCGGAACGGATGCGGAACCCGCTGTCGCCGAGGCAAGCTGCTGCTCGGCCGGCTGCGTCGGCAGCACGGCATCGAGTCGGTAGCTGTCGCCCTGCTCTATGCCACCGATCACTGCCGCGGTGCTCGCTGTGTCGTTGTAGTAGAAGGCGTCACGCAGGTCTGCAGCGCGGTCACCGGCGAACACGACGTTCTCGAACTTGCCGACGGTCGGAAGCCAGACCCCCGTGTAGGCGCCGACCTGCACGTCGATCGAGACCTGCGTGCCCTCGACCGACGACTGGTCGTAGACATAGGGAACGCGGGTGAACGAGCCGGACTCGCTGCTGACCGTGTCGCTGCCGACCGCGTAGACGACGCCGTCGTAGCTGTCGAGCGTCGCGATACGGATGCGTGACTGCTCGGGCAGGCCGCTCACCGTGAACAGCACCTCGTCTGCCGCGCCCTCCCGCAGGTACTGGCGGAACCCCGCCAGCGGGCTCGGGTAGTCACGCGGGTTGAAGGGCTGGTCGATGCTCGAGCGCAGCACCTCCCGCGGTTGGGTCGGCGGCAGCGCGGTGGCAGCACCGACGGCGGCCGCGCCCGCGATTGCCATCACGAGCACCGCGCTGACGATCGTGCGCAGGCCGAAGACGGCGGTGCTGCCGTTCACGGCACGCACGGCCTGGCGGCGGCGGTACCAGCGGCGCCACAGGAGCCAGAGCAGGCTGACCGCGAGAAGCCCGAGGGCAAGCTCCATCGGCCAGTGAGCCTGCCGCGCACCGAAGGCGAGCCCGACGATGAAGAGCATGACCGGTGCGATGACCGCGAGGTCGCCGCGGCGGGAGCGCAAGGCCACCGAGAGGCCGATGACGACACTGAGCAGCACGAGCGACAGCACGGGCACGAGCAGCGACTGGTAGCTGCCGACGGGCAGGGTGATGGTCAGCAGCTGCTTCCAGCCGAGGGCTACCGCCGAGAAAAGCTGCACCTCGCCGTCGAGCGTGGGCAGCACGCCGTTGAGCGCCTGCCCCGGCACGGCGAGCGGCACCCCGATGACGGCGAAAGCCACGACGGTCACTGGCGCGACGATGGCCGAGGGCCAGCGCATGACGGCACCGAGGATCGCGATGGTCGATCCGACGAGGGTCGCGACGGCGACCACCACGATGAAGCGCGTGTCCTGGTAGATGGGCCACCACGCGGCGGCGGCCACCGCGACTGCCAGCCAGAGCGCCGCGGTGTTGAGGATCACGGCGGCAGGCCGCAGCGGAGTCCGCTCGGTCATATCCGTGCCCCCATCAGCGACCGGTTGAGGTCTTCGAGAAAGCCGATGGTGAGAACGCTGAGACCGGCAACCTGGCGAAGTCCCGGAATCGTCTCCGGGTCGCAGATCACGCCGATCACCTCCACGCCAACGGGAAACTTCGTGGATGCCGCCCGCAGCTCGGTCGGCGTCGTGCCCGACCCGCAGATGATGAAGGCGAGCGACACGCCGGGCACCCGACCGCCGGCGACCCGCGCGACGTCGACAAGGGGAAGCGCCGCCGGGGAGTGCTCGACGAGCGCGAGCTCGTCGAGCAGGCGGTTGCGGCTGATGGTCGAGAGCGACTTGACGGCGAACACCTTGCGCTTGGCGAACTCCGGCGTCGACTCGCTGACGACTACCGAGACGTCGCGCGTGTCGCGTATCGCGCGCGCGCCGAGCGATCCGGCGACGCTCACGGCCATCTCGAACTCCTCGTCGGTGGCGTAGTCCGTCGATGCGAGGCTGAGGGCGATGACGAGGTGGCTGCGCTTGGTCTGCTCGAACTGGCGCACCATGTAGGTGCCGGTCTTCGCCGACGACTTCCAGTGGATGTGGCGGCGCTCGTCGCCCGCACTGTACTCGCGGAGGGCGTGAAATGAGATGTCGCTTGTCGAGAGCTCGCGCGTCGGGTTGCCCTCGAGGTCACGGACGAAGCCCGTGCTCATGCTCGGGATCCCGATGGTTCTCGGGTGCACGAACAGCTCGCTGGCCGCTGTCCAGACGTGCTCACGTCGCACCAGGCCGAGCGGATCCGCGCGAACGGTGCGCACCGGACCCACCGTGACGACACCCCGCCTGCTCGCCGGCACCGTGAAGTCCTGGCGGCGGTCGTCGCGGGCTGGGATTGTTGCGATGGGAATCTCAGCCAGGCCCTTGCCGACAGGCACCTCGAGCGTGATGCCGAGAGTGCGCAGCCGGGTCGGGTTGCTGACCACCAGCTCGCCGGTCACCGGCTCCCCCACCACCGTTCGGCGCTGCGGCAGCGAGAGAGCGACCTGCAGTCTCGAGCGGCCGATGAGGTAGACCACAGCCACGACCAGCAGCACCAGCCCCGCCCAGGCGGCAACGACGAGCTCGAGCCAGCCGAGTCCGTAGCCGAAGACGAAGCCGAGCGGCACGAGGGCGACCATCGTCCAGCCGAGCGGGGTGACGACATCCGCGGCCCGGCGGGCGAAGCGGCGCACGCCGCGACGCACCGACCGCAGCAGGCGCACGATCGACACGACGAAGTCGGCGAGAACACCGGTGCGGCTTCCCACGATCCTCGTGCGCGCGTTCGTCAGCCCCTCGGTGCCGGTCGCGAAATGGCTGTCAGAGCTCACACGGCTTGCCGATCACTCGGCGGCGCCGTCTCGATGAGCAGCTGCGCGATCACGCTCGAGGCGGTCACCCCGTCGAACTCGGCCTCGGGGTCGAGAACGAGTCGGTGGGCGAGAACGGGCTCGGCCAGCGTCTTGATGTCGTCCGGAACCACGTAGTGACGGCCGTTGGAGGCCGCCAGGGTCTTCGCCGCGCGCACGAGCGCGAGGGCTCCGCGCACGCTCGCGCCGAGCCGCACCTCGGTTGCGGAGCGGGTGGCGTCGACAAGGCGGCTGACGTAGTCGTTGATCGAGGCGTCAACGTGCACCGTGCGCGCGAGCTCCGCCATCTCGATGACGACTTCGCTGGTGATCACGTTGGGAACGATCACATCGTGCGCCTTCGTGCCGGCGCCCTCGAGAATGCGCAGCGTCGAGCTGTGATCGGGGTAGCCGATGGAGGCCTTCATGATGAAGCGGTCGAGCTGCGCCTCGGGCAGTCGGTAGGTGCCGGCCTGCTCGATGGGGTTCTGGGTGGCGATCACCATGAAGGGCTCGCCCACGTCGTGGGTGACACCGTCGACGGTGATCTGGCCCTCCTCCATCACCTCGAGCAGTGCTGACTGCGTCTTCGGCGACGCGCGGTTGATCTCATCGGCCAGAACGATCGAGGCGAAGACCGGACCGCGGTGAAACTCGAATGCCTGCTTGCCGGCGTCCCAGATGCTCACACCGGTGATGTCGCCGGGCAGCAGGTCAGGAGTGAACTGGATGCGGTTGTTGGTGCCCTGCACACTCTGCGCCATCGCTCTCGCGAGCGACGTCTTCCCGGTTCCCGGGTAGTCCTCCAGCAGCAGGTGCCCCTCACTGAGCAGCGCCGTGTAGGCGAGACGCACCACGAAGGTCTTGCCCAGCAGCACCTGCTCCACGTTCTCGACGAGGCGCGAGAAGATGTCAGCGAACCAGGTGGCCTGTTCCGATGTCATGGTCATGGTCGTGCTCCTCGGGTGGTTATGGCGTGCAGGTGAACTGGCCGAAGCCCGGATCGGCGTACCCATTGACAGTAGCTCGCACTCGCATCTCGGTTGCATCCCCCGGAACGGGGTCGCTCGCCGATCCGAAGCTCGACCAGTTGTCGAGGATGAGGATCGGCTGGTTGTACGAGACCTCGTAGCTGACGGTCACTGCTCCGCTGGTGAGCGGCGCGTCGATGGCGGGTGCGGCGCCAGAGCTCGCAACGCAGCTCGCACTCGTCACCCGGGCATTGATCGGGGTGAGCGTCGTTGTCGCGCTCGCGGGGCCGCAGTAGCTGTCGGAGTCGTTGCGACAGGCCCGGAAGCTGACGTCGATGGCCTGCCCGTAGGTCGCTCCCGGCGCTCCGAGGGAGGTCACGAAGCTGTCGGCGGGCAGGTCACGCCAGGTGCCGTCAGAGCTGAGCAGGTACTGGAACTTGACGACGGTGCCGCTGGCACTGAGCGCACCGGCGAGAATGTCGAACTGCCC
>JBIIAR010000006.1:0-20825 GCA_044239765.1 Microbacteriaceae bacterium | reverse complement strand
CGCGTGCGGAATTTTGCGCTCGCCGCCGCCCTGCTGGTCTTCGCCGCGGTAACCTGCACCGCACCTCTCTGGGTCGGGGAGGTGTTTCCTGATCAGGGGTGGCTCCTTGTGTGGCCGCTCGCAGTCGGCACGGCCTCATACGTGCTCGTCGCCGCCCTGTGCGGGTCGCTCTACGGAGTGTCTCAGTGGAGGTCGCTCGCGATGATGATCGGCGCCGACGCCCTGCTGCGCCTTGGGTTGCTCGGAATCGCACTCGCTGCCAGCGGCGACGTACTTGTGCTCGCGTGGGTTGTCGCGCTGCCATTCCCCTTGGCGATCGTGCTGCTCTGGCCGGCTATCCGCCGAGGTTTCGTCGGTCGCAGCGACATCGACGTGACTTATGGGCCGCTGGTCTGGAACGTTGTGCGCGTGAGTGTGGCATCAACGTCTACAGCCGTGCTGGTCAGCGGATTTCCGCTTCTCCTTGGCGTAGTCGCGGAGAGGGTTTCCCCGGCACTTGTCGGCGTGCTCATCTTCACCATCACACTCACCAGAGCCCCGCTCATAGTCACTGTGATGTCTCTGCAGAGCTTCCTTGTGGTGAAGTTTCGGGACAACCGCAGTGCGGGATCCCTCATGGGGCAGGTTCTCGTTGCGATCTCAGCAGGGGCGGTGGTGCTCGCGGGGGCGGGATGGCTGTTCGGGCCTGCGGTACTCGGCTGGGTCTCCGGGGAGACATCATCGCTCGGCGGAGAGGTTATCGCGGCCCTCGTTGGCTCCTCGAGCCTTGTAGCGGCTCTCTGCGTGACCGGATCGGCACTCTTGGCACGGTCGGAGCACGTGCTCTTCTCCATCGGATGGCTCCTCGCAGCGGTTAGCACCGTGGTCGTCATGCTCCTACCACTGGATATCGTGACGCGAGCCTGCGTGGCACTCGCCGTGGGGCCGGTGATGGGTCTGGTCGTGCACGGCGCCGGCCTGAGGATGCGGCGTCAGGATCCACGTCGCGCGAAGGCTACCGAGAGTCCGGATTAGGGGTCGACTCTTCCTTCTCGCGCAGCTGCATCTCGATTATTGCTACCCGCTCGGCCAGTGTCCGCGTCTTGCTCTCCAACTCGGTCAGCTCCGAGCTGTGCTGAAGGCAGACAAGGAACAGGATCGCGATGCTGACGAAGAAGACCAGGTTGATGGGCACCTCGACGCCCACGAGTGAGGCCGCCCACGACAGAGTGTCCGGGAACACGCCTGCGATGAGGGCGAGGACTCCAGCGACAAACCACCAGATAGCGTGGCGCTCGCGTAGTCGGCGGCGTCGCAGGAGCTCGATCACCACCACGAGGATCAGCAGCGCCGAGGCGATCCCGAGGATGTAGCTCGCGGTGCTCATGCGCGCGTGCCAACGCGATACGTCGACGAGGGCCGGATGTACGCGAAGATCAGCGCGAGCCCTGCGCGCGCGAGGTAGGCGGCTGATCGGAACGGGTTGTGGGAGGGGACCCCGCCCGCCCGAGCGCGCATGGCAACCGGAATCTGTCGGATCACAAGCCCGGAGCGCGAGGCGATGACGAGTGCCTCGATGGTATCGCCCAGATACTCGGCCGGGTAGTGCTCGGCGAACAGCGCGACCGCCCGGGGACCCGATGCCCGAAAGCCCGAGGTGGTGTCGGTGAGAGTAGTGCGAGAAGTATGGCTGAGAATTGCGGCGAGCGAGCGCATCGCCCACTGGCGCGGACCGCGGACGGAGTAGTCGCCTTCGCCGGCAAAACGCGCGCCGAGCACCAGGTCGGCACTCTCTAGCCCGACGAGCAGTGCCGGTACGCCAATGGGATCGTGCTGACCGTCGGAGTCGATCTGAATAACGTTGTCGTAGCCGCGCTCCACGGCAAAGCGGAATCCGGTGCGCATTGCCCCACCCACGCCGAGGTTGAACGGCAGAGTCGCAACCATTGCGCCCGCGGCAAGCGCGCGGGCGGAGGTTGCATCGCTGGACCCGTCGTCAACGACGAGGACATCCACACGTGGCGCCTTCTCGCGGACTTCTCGAATCACGGCGGCGACGGATGCCTCTTCGTTGAACGCGGGCATCACGACAAGCGTGCGCGAGCGATCATCTGGCATGAGCAGATCCTACCAATCGAGCAGATCGCCCTGTCGACGTCAGGCGTCGTAGGGACGACGGAGGATGTGCCGCGCGAGGGTGCGACGACCGAGCGCGTTGCGAGTCCACAGGGCGCCCGGCAGTTCCGTCAGCGCGTTGAGGCGAGAGGAGACATGCCGCCTGGCCACACGTGCGGCTCGGTGCCAGCCCAGTGCGGTGCAGGCTTCGGCGGTCTCGTAGAAGAGGGTTCGCTCCTGACGGAACTTTGACCCGTCTGGGCCCGTAACCGCCGAGACGCTGGTGGAGTGGCGGCGGTAGTGGAAGACCGGGGTGTCATCGAGAACGAGGGAACCACCGCCCTTGGTGATCTCCATGAGCATGGCCAGGTCTTGCACGACATCGAGGTCGGTGCGGAAGCCTATCGACCGAACAAGGTCTGTGCGCCAGACCAGAGACGGAAAGTATGTCCAATTGCCGCGCAGAAGGCTCACCGCCAGCTTCTCGCCGGAGTAGGAACGTGCGCCGTGCCCAGAGAACCGGTAGTACGACTTGACCCGGTCGGGGAGTGGGTAGGAATCCTTACCGTGCTCGTTGATGACAGTAACTCCGGGCTGGATTACGTCGGCGTCGGGAAACTTCCCGACCAGTGCCTTGACGCGAGATACATAGTCAGTCAGCATCACGTCATCGCAGCCCATGATCACCACGAATTCGCTGGTGGCGAGGCCGACGCTCTTGATGTAGTTCTTGCTCGGGCGAAGGTTGACCTCGTTGCGGATATAGCGAACCCGAGGATCATCGATGCCCGCCACCCAGTCGCCTGGCGCGAGATCCGGGTATACGTCATCGACGACCGTGAGGCGCCAGTCGGGGTCGTCCTGCGAGAGCACGCTGGAGACAGCCTCTTTGAGGTGGTCGAAGCTCCCATAGAACGGCATCATGATATCGAGGATCACGGTCGTTCAGCCTACCCGGCATGGAGTGTGACTTTTGCGGCTCGGCTAAGCTGAGCGGTGCACTCTTGCCAAGACGCGGATGGGCATTGTCCCCGACGTATAGTTCACCTAAGGAAGACCGTTCATGACCGAGAACCGTGCCAAGCGCGCACTCATCACCGGTATCACCGGGCAGGACGGTAGCTATCTAGCCGAACTGCTGCTGTCGAAGGGCTATGAGGTGCACGGCTTCATCCGCCGTTCGTCGAGCTTCAACACGGCGCGCATCGACCACATCTACCAGGACCCGCACGTCGCGAACCAGAACCTGATCCTGCACTTCGCCGACCTCACGGATGCCTCCCGTCTCGTTACCCTGCTGCAGCAGATCAACCCCGACGAGGTCTACAACCTCGCCGCCCAGTCGCACGTGCGCGTGAGCTTCGACGAGCCGGAGTACACGGGAGACGTGACGGGCCTCGGCACGATCCGCCTTCTCGAGGCCATCCGCACGGCAGGCGTCTCCCCCCGGTTCTACCAGGCATCCAGCTCAGAGATGTTCGGTGCCACTCCACCGCCGCAGAACGAGGAGACCCCCTTCTACCCGCGTTCGCCGTACGGTGTCGCAAAGGTCTACTCCTACTGGATCACGCGCAACTACCGCGAGGCCTACGACCTGTTTGCCGTCAACGGGATCCTGTTCAACCATGAGTCCCCGCGCCGTGGGGGCACCTTCGTGACGCGCAAGATCACCCGCGCCGTCGCCCGCATCGCCGCCGGCGAGCAGAGCGAGCTCTACATGGGCAACCTCGACTCCGTGCGTGACTGGGGCTATGCCCCTGAGTACGTCGAGGCCATGTGGCGCATGCTGCAGCATGACGAGCCGACGGACTATGTCGTGGCGACCAACACCGCGTACACCGTCAAGGACTTCCTGCAGTTCTCGTTCGAGCACGTCGGCCTCGACTGGGAGAAGTACGTCAAGTTCGACGAGCGCTACCTTCGCCCGACCGAAGTCGACTCGCTCGTCGGCGACGCCAGCAAGGCTCAGGAGCTTCTTGGCTGGACACCCAAGATCTTTACGCCTCGCCTCGCCCAGATCATGGTCGACGCTGATGTGGCAGCTCTCGAGGTCGAGGGACGAACGTTCGTCGACCGCGTCGTGAGCGAATAGCTTGCGCGTCGTCCTCACCGGCGCCGCGGGCATGCTCGGCTCGAGCATCGCAGGGGCGTGGGCGGCACAGCGGCCAGGCGATGAGCTGGTGGCACTCAGCCGCAGCGTCGTTGACTTGCGTGACGGAGCCGCGACGGCATCCGTCATCTCGGGCATCAAGCCGGATGCAGTCATCCACGCGGCCGCCCGCGTCGCCGGAATCGCCGACAAGCTGGCCGCACCGGCGAGCTTCCTGCAGCAGAACGTCCAGATCGATACGAGCGTCATCTCCGCGGCAATCGCCGCAGAAGTGCCTGAGCTGCTCTACATCTCGAGCGGTGCAATCTACCCTGCTGAGACCGCGCAGCCCATCGCCGAGGAGGCGCTGCTGACTGGCCGCCTCGAACCGGCCAACGAGGGCTACGCCCTTGCCAAGATCACCGGCGGCATGCTCTGCTCCTACGCCAGCACCCAGTACGGCTACGCCTATCGGGCCGCGGCACCCAGCAACCTGTACGGCACTGGAGACTCCTTCGCAGAGGGCCGCGCGCACCTCGTCGCCTCGACGATCGGCAAGGCCCACGCCGCCGTGACCACGGACAGCGCTGCGATCGAGGTCTGGGGTGACGGCACTGCACGCCGCGAGTTCACCTTCGCCGACGACCTTGCCGAGTGGCTCGTGGGGCAGGTGGGCGCGATTGAAGCCTGGCCCGCCCTGCTCAATCTCGGAGTCGGGATCGACCACAGCATCCGCGAGTATTATGAAGCAGCTGCGCGGGTCACTGGCTTCTCGGGTCGGTTCGACTACGACACCACCAAGCCGTCGGGAGTGCCCCAGCGGCTACTTGACTCGAGCAGAGCGCGGGCGCTCGGCTGGAACCCGCGTACGACGCTCGATGAGGGCTACGCGCGCGTGTATGCGGCGTACCGTGACTCGCTGGCCAATGAAAGACACTGATGACTGACTCCACTGAATCCCGCTTTCCCCTAGCGACCTCGTCGTGGGACGATAAGGAGTACGCCGCAATCCAGCGCGTCGTCGACAGTGGTCGGTTCACAATGGGTCCGCTCGTCAAGACCTTCGAACAGGGCTTCGCCGACCTGTTCGGCGCGCAGTACGGGGTCATGGTGAACTCGGGCAGCAGCGCGAACCTGCTCGCGATCGCCGCTGCCGTTCTCGACCCGCGCATCGACCTCAACGCCGGCGACGAGGTGCTCGTGCCTGCAGTCTCGTGGGCGACGACTTACTACCCGCTCAGCCAGTACGGGCTCACGCTGCGCTTCGTCGACATCGACGTCGACACCCTCAACATGGATCTCGACCTCGCTGAGGCGGCGATCACGCCGCGCACCAAGGCCATCTTTGCCGTCAACCTGCTCGGCAACCCCAATGACTTCGCCCGCCTCACCGCGCTCGCCGAGAAGCACGGCCTCGTGCTCATCGAAGACAACTGCGAGTCGCTCGGCGCGAAAGACAACGGCACCTGGGCGGGCACCGCCGGGCTCATGGGCACGTTCAGCGCTTTCTTCTCGCACCACATCTCGACGATGGAGGGCGGGGTCATCCTCACCGATGACGAGCAGATCTACCAGGAGCTCGTGTCACTGCGTGCGCACGGCTGGACCCGCGAGCTGCCACCGACGAACTTCGTGCATGACAAGACCGGTGACGCGTTCGACGACCTGTTCCGCTTCGTGCTGCCGGGCTACAATGTGCGGCCGCTCGAGATGTCTGGTGCCATCGGCATCGAGCAGCTCGCCAAGATTCCCTCGCTCATCGCGGGTCGCCGTGAGAATGCCGCGTACTTCCAGGAGAAGTTCGCCTCCCTCGACGAGGTGCGCATCCAGCGCGAGACGGGGGAGAGCAGCTGGTTCGGCTTCTCCATGGTCTTCGAGGGATCCCTCGCCGGTCGCCGCAGCGAGATCGCCCGCGCTCTCGACGCGGCGGGCATTGACGTGCGCCCGATCGTCGCAGGCAACTTCGCCCGTAACCCCGTGATGTCGCACCTCGACGCGATCGTGCCGGAGTCGCTGCCGGCGGCCGACAAGGTGCATGTCGACGGCCTGTTCGTGGGCAACCACCACTACCCGGTTCACGAGGGCATCGACCACGTCTTCGACACGATCTCGGCGCTGCGCTAGCGCGCGAGCGCGCGCTCGAAGCTCGTCACCGTCGCCTCGGCGACCCGCTGCCACGAGAACTGCGACGACCGCTGCAGGCCGGCGTCGGTGAGCTCGAGCTGCCTTGTGCGGTCTCCGACGAGCGCGGTGACGGCCCGCGCCAGATCAACCGGGTCGCCCGCGGTGAAGTAGTCGGCCGCGTCGGCACCAACCTCGCGGAACACCTCGGTGTCGGCGAGCAGCACGGGAAGACCCACGCCCATCGCCTCCAGAGTTGGCATAGAGAAGCCGCTCGCCAGAGTCGAGTCGATGAGAGCCGTTGCCGTGGAGAAGAGCTGTTCGAGTTCTTCGACGGGCACCCAGGACTTGAGCTCCACCCACTGCTCGAGGCCGAGCTCGGCGACCAGCGGGGTCAGCGGGTCGTCGCCGTGGCTGCCGGTGATGACGAGACGTGGGCGAGACTGCGGCGGGATGTGCGCCCATGCCCGCACGACCGTCTCGAAGTTCTTGTAGGGGCTGCGCTGTCCGACGGCGAGGAAGCGGTCGGTCGCGCGGTCGCTGCCAGCGCTGCCCAGCGCATTGGCGCGTCCGGCAAGCGGCACCACGTCGATGCGGTCGACGGGGTACTTGAGGTAGCGCTGGATGCCGCGCGACGAGTACTCGCTGATGGTGATGATGCGGTCAGCGGTGTGGGCGGCACGCCGCTCCATCCACTTGACCGGGGCCGTGAGCAGCTTGTTCTGCATGAGCTCGGGGTGCGAGAAGTACAGCACGTCGTGAAAGCTCACCACGGTCGGTACAGGCGAGCGCAGTGGTGCGAACATCGCGGGGCCGTGCAGCAGGTCGGCGCGAAGGTCGGAGGCGGCTCGTCCAACCGCGAACAGCTCTGCCCGGGCCCAGCTCAGACGATTCTCGCCGCTGGCACCAGAGTCGACAACCTCGCCGGGGAACCAGCTGGTGTCAGTTGCGGCGAGCTCTGCGCTTGCGTAGGCAACATACTCGAAGGGGGTCTGCATCTGGCCGAGCTGCTTGTACAGCTCGCGCGCGTAGATCTCGATGCCGCCCTTGGTGCCGGTAGACTGCATGAGGTTGACGAGCACGCGAGACATTCGACCATGCTAACGGCTGGTCAGCGGCCCGCAGTCACCTCGGGTGGCTCGGGCAGCAGCCGCCGCCAGCTGAGCTCCTGCGAGGCCTTGAGGGTCACGATGACGAGCGTGAACCACCCGATGCCGCTGAGCACGGTGCTCTCGGCCGCAGAGACGATGACGAGCGTGATGAGAACGAGCACCGGCCAGATGTAAACCACGCTGGGCTTGTTCGATCCGAGCAGCCAAGAGCGCACGAGCGCGAGGCCCAGCAGCGCGATAAAGAGCGCGAGGCCCACGATTCCCACCTGCAGCCAGACGTCGAGGAAGGCGTTGAGCGCCGAGGAGTGGCCGCCGAAGCTCACATAGGGTGGCACGTCACGGCGCCACCCGCCGACCCATCCGACGCCCTCCACGGGCCGAAGCCCGATGACGGTGAGCACCTGCTTCCACAGCGTGTAGCGCGTCTCGAACTCGCTCTCGGCGTTGAGAACAGCGATGAGCGGTGAGCGGAAGATGAAGACGAGCAGCAACGTCACCGACACCGCGCCGATGAGAACGAACTGCGCAACCCGTCGAAGGCTCGGCGTGGCTCGCCGCAGGGCCAGAAGAACCAAGGTGGCAAGCAGCAGTGCGGCAAGGGTGCCGAGGGTCACCGGGGAGCGGGTGAACAGTATCGTGAGCGTGGCCGCCGCGATCGAGAACCAGGCGACAAGGCGGGTCGCCGACTGCGTGAGCAGCTCGACCAAAAAGGTGACGAGGGCGATAAGAGCCACAAGTCCGAGCAGGTTGCGCGAGCCGAAGAGACCTTGGATGGGTCCGCCCGACGCGAGGTTGCCCTGGATGCCGAGAAACGCGATGGGGGCATCGATGAGCACCCCAGAGAAGATCTCGAGCGCGAGAGAGGCACCGAGCGCGAGGCGCAGCACATCGCCGAAGGCGCGGATGACCTGGATCAGGTCCCGAGACAGCCCGACGTAGACCGCGAGAAAGGCTACGACCACGAGGTAGACGGCCCCGCCGACGGTAGACCACTGGTAGCCGCTCCAGAGCAGGGAGAGGCAGCACCAGCCGATGAACAGCAGCAGAGAGACCGGCAGCAGGCCGCGCCACTCGATCTGCCGCCACAGCACCGCGAGGCTCAGCGCTGCGAGAAGCACGATGCCGGTGATAACAGTGAAGTAGCCGGGCCATCCGATGAGGCTGCGGATGGCATTGACGAAGAGCAGGGATCCGATGGCGCACATGCTCAGCGCACGCGAGAACTGCGGTGCCGCCGCGAGGTGGGCGAGCCGCTCGAGTATCACCGTGCCCCTCGGACTCATGTGCGGTCTGCGCCCACACTGCGCCGTTCGCCGAGCTTGGTCTTGACGACGATGACGACAAGCGTGAGCAGGCCGTACTCGACGAGCAGGCGGCTCTCGGCGAGGCTCTGCACGAGCAGGGCCACGAGCAGCAGCAGGGGCAGCAGCGAGATCGCGGTGAAGCGCCCGGGCTCGGAGGGCGACAGCTGGTCGCGCTGCGTGGCGAACTGCCACGAGCGTATTGCGGTGCTGAGCACGAGCGCGCCGAACACCACGAGGCCGGCGATGCCCAGCTGAAGAAAGATGTCGAGCCACGCGTTGTGGGCGTGCAGCTGCCGCACTCCGCCCTCGAAGGCGAGCGTGTCGAAGGGGGCGACCCACGGCACCCACCAGCTCACCCATCCCCATCCGAAGGCGGGACGCTGCTGCGCGAGGGCGATCACGGCATCCCAGATATCGAGGCGTCCGGTGAGGTCGTCGCTCTTGCCGAGCAGTCCGAGAATCGTCGAGCTGAACTGGGTGACGACCACGACGCCGGCGACGATGAGCGCGACCACGGCCGCGTAGATCGCCGCCGCAGCGCGCGGTCCGACGCGGCGCAGCAGCAGAACGACGGCGACCACCGCGACGAGCACGACGATCGCGACAGTGATGGTCGCGGAGCGGGTGAGCGCGATGTTGGCGACGGCGACGAGAATCCAGAAGCCGGTGCGCCAGCGGTTGGTGGAGCGCGAGGCGAACTGCACGCTGAAGACGATGAGCCCGACCAGGGCCACGAAGGCAAGGAGGCTGGAGTTGCCGACGATGCCCTGGATCTTGCCGCCCTCGAAGAGCAGGTCACGCGACCAGTAGAGCAGCTTGGGCAGCCCCTCATCGGTGCCGTAGTCCACCCACAGAGGCAGGATCGGCTTGCCGATGAAGGCGGAGACGACGAACTCGAAGAGAAGCGACAGGCCGAGGATGATGCGCAAGGCGATGCCGAGCGCTCGCAGGATCTCGACCCATGTGTAGTTGACCGCGACCGACACGGCGATGGCGATCGTCATCCAGGTGACCAGGATGCCGAGCGCGGTCGCGCCCCGGTAGTAGGACCAGGCGACGGATGCGGTGGCCAGCAGCAGAAACAGCGCGAGGAAGAAGGGCATCATGTTCCACGCCCAGTCGCCACGCTTCTTCGACCGGAACAGCATGACCGACGAGATCGCCGTCACGGCGATCGCGATGACGCCGAATCCCCACCAGCTGATGCTGTAGCGCCAGACGTCGCCCGCGTAGAGCGTGAAGAAGACGAACGGGAGGTACGCGGCGCGAAACCCGGGTCGGTCGAGAAACCTCATGCTGTAACCCTATGGGCTGAGCCGCCCGGCCGAAGTGGCGGCGTGTACGTCGCTTCGGCCGCACCGCGCGCCGCAGGAGCGGCGGCGCGCCAGCAGGCTCACACGAAAGCGGACTTGCCCGTGATCGCCCGCCCGACGATGAGCGCGTTCATCTCGCGGGTTCCCTCGTAGCTGTAGAGCGCCTCCGCGTCGCTGAAGAACCGGGCGACGTCGTAGTCGACGACGATGCCGTTGCCGCCGAGCGCCTCGCGGCACCAGGCGACCGTCTCGCGCATCTTCTCTGTGGCGAACATCTTCGCGAGCGCGGAGTGCTGGTCGCCCTGCACGCCCTCGTCGAGCATCGCAGAGACGCGGGTGCACAGCGCGAGCGAGGCGGTGATGTTGGCGAGGCTGCGGGCCAGAAGATCCTGGATGAGCTGGTGGTTGTCGATCGTCTTGCCGAACTGCACGCGCTCGGAGGTGTACTTCACGGCGGCCTCGTAGGCGCCGATCGCCACGGCGACGGAGCCCCACGCGACCTCGGCGCGGGTGGCCCGCAGCACCTTGGCGGTGTCCTTGAAGCTGTTCGCGTTGACGAGCTTGTTCTCGTGCGGAACGACGACGTTCTCGAGGGTGATGTCGGCGTTCTGCACGATGCGCAGCGCGATCTTGTTCTCGATCTTGGTGGCCGTGTACCCGGGGGTCGAGGTGGGCACGATGAAGCCCTTGACCTGTCCGTCTTCCACGTCTTTGGCCCAGATGACGACGATGTCGCTGAAGGTGGCGTTGCCGATCCAGCGCTTGGAGCCGTTGAGCACCCAGCTGTCACCCTCGCGCTTGGCGGTGGTGCGCAGTCCCTGCGCGCTGTCGCTGCCGCTCAGCGGCTCGGTGAGGCCGAAGGCGCCGACGAGCTCGCCGCTGTTGAGCCTGGGCAGCCACTCGGCGCGCTGCTCCGGGCTGCCGCAGGCCGCGATCGCGCCCATGGCGAGCCCGTTCTGCACGCCGATGTAGGTGCTCACGCTGGCGTCGATGCGTCCGAGCTCGACGGCGACCCAGCCGCGAAAGACGGCCGAGTTCTCGAAGGGCCGCGTCTCTTCCCACGAGAGGCCGGTGGCACCGTGCTTGGCGAGGCCCGCGATGATCTCGCGGGGAAACTCCGCGCGGTTCCAGTGGTCGTTGACGATCGGCTTGACCTCGGCCTCGAGGTAGGCGCGCAGCTGCATGAGGTGCGCCTTCTCCTCGTCGGTGAGGCCGGCCTCGAAGCCGTAGAAGTCGCTGCTGAGTAGCTCGAAAGACATACGAATGCTCCATTGCTTTGTCGGAATCCTCCCAAACCCTATGCCGAGCGCCGGGGCTGCCCGAAGCCGGTTGGTACTTTGGTCTAACCGAGCAACAAGGACGGGTCGGATGTTTGTAGCCATCACCAATACCCCGCGCGACTACGCGTGGGGCTCTGCAACCGCGATCCCGCGGCTGCTCGGAACGCCCGAGACGGGCGGTCCGCAGGCGGAGCTCTGGCTCGGCACCCACCCGGGCTCCCCGTCGCAGACGACAGCGGGGTCGCTCGCCTCCGCCACGTCGCTGCCCTTCCTGCTCAAGGTGCTCGCCGCCGGCTCTCCGCTGTCGCTGCAGGCGCACCCGACGATCGCGCAGGCGGTCGAGGGCTTCGCCCGCGAGAACGCTGCAGGGGTGCCCATCGACGCTGCCAGCCGCAACTACAAGGACGAGCTGCACAAGCCAGAGATCATCTACGCGCTGACGCCGTTCCGCGCGCTGTGCGGGTTTCGCCCGGCGTCAGAGACCGGTGCGGCCATCGAGCGGCTGCTGGGCGCCGTGCCCGGAGACGCCCCCCTCAACGGCTGGCTGGACCGCCTGGGCAGCGACGACGACATCCGCCCCGTCTTTGAGTGGCTGCTCTCGCGGGGCGCCGGCGTTGACGAGCTGCTGGCCGCGCTCGTATCGGCCGCGGCGCTCGTGGACGGCCCGCACTACACCCTCGTCTCCGAGCTCGCCGCGGCTTACCCCGGCGACCCCGGCATCGCCATCAGCCTCATGCTCAACCTTGCAGAGCTGCAGCCGGGCGAGGTGCTGTTTCTGCCGGCCGGCAACATCCACGCCTACATCGAGGGCCTCGGCATCGAGCTGATGGCGGCCTCCGACAACGTACTGCGCGGCGGCCTGACGCCGAAGCACGTCGACGTGCCGGAGCTGCTCAGCGTGCTTGACTTCACGCCCCTGCCGGTGCCCTACCTCGCGCCGGTCGTCGCGGGGGGTGTCGAGACCTACAGCCCTCTGCCGGACTTCGCGCTGCTGCACGTGAGCGGCGATGCGACTGTCACCCTGCCCGGGGAGGCGATCGCGCTCTGCACGACCGGTTCGTTCACCCTCGGCGAGTACGAGCTGCCGCGCGGGCAGTCGGTCTACATCGCCGACGAGTCGACGCTCGCGGTCACGGGAACCGGCGACCTCTTCATCGCGACGCGCGGCTAGGCGGACTGCCGCGCCCCGAAGGTGCGTCGGTAGAGCGTCGGCGTGGTCTGCAGCACCTTGAGAAAGTGGTGGCGCATGACCGCCGCCGTGCCGAAGCCGGTCTGCTGGGCGACGCTCTCGAGGCCGAGGTCGGTCTCTTCGAGCAGCTGCTGCGCGCGGATGATGCGCTGGCGGTTGAGCCACGCCGCGGGGGTCGTGCCCATCTCGGCGCGAAAGCGCCGCGCGAAGGTGCGTGACGACATGAGCGCCTTGCGGGCGAGCTGGTCGACGGTGAGGTCCTGGGCGAGGTTCTCGAGCATCCACTCGGCCACGACCGCGAAGGAGTCGCTCGCGCACTCCTGCACGGGGGCGTCGATGTACTGCGACTGCCCGCCATCGCGCTGGGGCGGCACGACCATGCGGCGCGCGATCACGTTGGTGGCCGCGGCGCCGTACTCCTTGCGAACGATGTGCAGCGCTGCGTCGATGCCGGCGGCGGTGCCGGCGCTGGTGACCACCTTGCGGTCCTCGACGAAGAGCACGTCGGCATCCACCTCGGTCTTCGGAAACTGCCGGGCAAGGCGATCGGTGTGCATCCAGTGCGTGGTTGAACGACGACCGTCGAGGATGCCGGCCTGGGCGAGGGCGAAGGCCCCGCTGCAGACGCTGAGCACCCAGGCGCCGCGGGCCTCGGCGGCGCGGATCACCTCGAAGTAGCGCGGGTCGATGCCGGTGATCTCGTGGGCGGGAACGGCAACCAGGTCGGCGTCGGCCGCGACCTCGAGCCCCGCCTCGATGTTCATGGTGAAGCCGAGGCTGGTGCGCACCGGCCCGGGGTCGGCGGTGGCGACGGTGAAGTCGAAGCAGGGGCCGCCGGTCTCAGAGCGGTCGATGCCGAAGACCTCGCAGATGACTCCGAACTCGAAGGGCGCGACGCCGGGAAGGGCGAGCAGTACGACTTTCTTCAGCACGACGGCTCCTTGGCAGAAAAGCGGTGGATGCGGCCTATCCTGCCACTGATGGCAGGAATAGCCAAGACATGCACTTTCGGCCACGGCTGTCGCAGATTCTGTCTACCCCTGTGTGTCGCCTGAAGTTGAGCTGATAACACTTTCAACACGCCGGGCTAGCCATGCCTCATTCGGCAGTCGAGGGTTTTATGATCCACGACTTGACTCTGGCTAACTACACCGGTGTAATTATCCCTAGCGCATTCAGTCAGTCGGCTGAGCGAGAAGGGCCGGGACGCATGACGAACAGCGAGTACCGTGCGTCCGTTCCCGAGGACTGGTTCGTCGATCCGATCAACCTCGGAGTTCCGGGAATGCGCAAGCCGACGGCGGCGGATGACGCCCTCGCCTGGCAGGCTGACTCGCTCTGCGCGCAGACCGACCCCGAGGCCTTCTTTCCGGAGAAGGGCGGCTCGACCCGCGACGCGAAGAAGATCTGCTCGTCGTGCGAGGTGCGCAGCAGCTGCCTCGAGTACGCGCTCGAGAACGATGAGCGTTTCGGTATTTGGGGCGGACTCTCCGAGCGAGAGCGCAGAAAGCTCCGCAAGCGCGCTTAGTCTGCATTAGATGCAGGCACGGGTAACAGCGATACTTGTCGCCCGGAACGGGGCGCAGTATCTGGAGCGCACCATTGCGGCGCTTCGAGCGCAGACCCGCACCCCCGATGCCCTCGTGGCCGTGGATGTGGCCTCGACGGATGGCTCCGGCGACCTGCTGATGGGCGCGGTGCCGACGCAGTTCGTCTCGGCTTCGGCCCGCTCGAGCTTTGGCTCCGCCGTGCGGCAGTCGCTGGCAGCCATCGGCCCCGCCGTCTCAGACGACGAATGGCTCTGGCTGCTTGACGCCGACAACGCCCCCGCGCCGGATGCCCTCGCCGTCCTGCTCGGAGCCGTCGAGATCGCCCCCTCGGTCGCGATCGCCGGCCCCAAGCTCATGCGCTGGGACACCCCTGACGTCATCGCCGCATTCGGCGAGTCGATGACCACGCGTGGCGCCTCGGTGCAGCTCGTCAGCAACGAGCTCGATCAGGCGCAGCACGATCGCAGCAGCGACCTGCTGGCGGTCGCTGCGGGCGGCATGCTCGTGCGCCGCACGGTCTTCGCCGCCGTCGGCGGCTTCGACCCCGCGCTGCCGACCGTGGATGCCGCGCTCGACCTCTGCATTCGCGCGCGCCTGGCCGGGCACCGGGTGGTGGCCGTTCCGGCGGCGCGTGTCGCGAGCGACACGCAGCCACCCCGCTTCACCGCCGTGCGGGCAGCCCAGCTGCACCGCCGGCTCGTCTACGCGCCCGCGCTGGCTGTTCCCCTGCACTGGCTCAGCCTCGTTCCCCTCGCGGTCATCCGCTCGGTGTGGCAGTTGGCGGCGAAGCACCCCGGGCGGGTTCCCGGTGAGCTCGCTGCCGCCTTTGCGGCCGCCTTCGCTCCCGGGGTGGGCGCCGCGAGACGGGGCCTCGCACGGTCTCGCACGCTCGGCTGGGCCGCTGTTGCGCCTCTGCGGGTGCAGTCCGGGCAGGCGCGTGAGCTCGCGGCCAACCGTGCTGCCATCGTCACCAGCGAGTCGGAGGCCGTGCTGCCTCGTCCCGGCTTCTTCGCCGCGGGGGGCGCATGGGTCGTCATCCTGCTGGCCGCCGTCGGCATTCTCGGCTTCGGCTCGTACCTCAACGCCGCCGCGCTTGCCGGGGGAGCGCTCGCCCCGCTCAGCGGCTCGGTCGCAGAGCTGTGGACCAACCCGGCCACGGCCGATCCCTTCAGCTGGGTGCTCGCGGTGCTCGGCACCCTCACCTTCTGGTCGCCGACCTCGAGCGTCGTCGCCCTCTACCTGCTGGCGCTGCCGCTGGCCGCTCTTGCGGCCTGGGCATGCGCGGCGCGCTTCTCCACCCGCGGCTGGGCACCGGCCGTTGCCGCCGTGCTCTGGGCGCTCGCGCCGCCGTTCCTCGCCGGACTGCACACCGGCCACCTCGGATCCGTCATCGCGCACCTCGCGCTGCCCTGGCTCGTGCTCGCAACCGTCAACGCCGCGCGCAGCTGGTCGGCAGCCGGCGCGGCAGCGCTGCTCTTCGCCATCACCGTCGCGAGCGCGCCCGTGCTCGGCCCCGTGCTGGTCGCTGCCTGGCTCGCCTGGGCAGTCGCGCACCCGCGGTCGCTGCACCGCACCTGGGTGATCCCGGTGCCGGCCGCGGTGCTGTTCGCGCCGCTTCTCATCGCCCAGGTCGGGCGGGGGAGCGCGATCGCGATCCTTGCCGACCCTGGCGTGCCCGCGGTCGTGGGCCCGGCATCCGGCTGGCAGTTGGCACTGGGCTCGCCCGCCGGCGGCTCGAACGGGTGGCTCGCCGTGACCACGGCTCTTGGACTGCCCGTGAGCACCACGATCGTCATCGTGGCCGCGCTGCTCGCCCCGCTGGCGGCGCTCGCACTGCTCGCGTTATTTCTGCCCGGATCGCGCCGCGCAGTTCCCCTGCTCGCGCTCGCGCTGCTCGGCTTCATCACCGCGGTCGCCAGTGCTCACCTCGAGCTCGCCCACGACGGCTCGTCGACCGTGGCGATCTGGCCCGGCTCTAGCCTCAGCGTCTACTGGCTCGGCCTCGTCGGCGCTGCTGTCGTTGCCCTGGAGGCCCTCGCGTCGGCCGTCGCGCTGCCCGCGCTGCTGGCCATTCTCGGCTCGACGGTGCTGGCCGCGCCGCTCGTCGTCGCGCCCCTGCTCGGTGCGAGCGCGGTGATCGAGACCAACGGACGGATGCTGCCCGCCTTCGTCACCGCACAGTCCGTCACGAGGCCCGCCATCGGCACCCTCGAGCTCACGGCACAGCCCGACGGCTCCCTCGCTGCCGCCGTGCACCGCGGCGCGGGTACCGGGCTCGACGCGCGCTCCACCTTCACCAGCACGAGCACCGACGAGGTCGATGCCGACGTCGCGCTGCTCGCCGGCAACCTCGCGGCGCGCAGCGGCTTCGACCCCGCTGAGACCCTGGACCGCGCGGGCATCACCTTCGTTCTCATCCCCGAGGCGCCGCCGGGCACGGCTGCCGCCGCGCGCACCCGGGCAGCGGACGCGCTTGACTCGAACGACGAGTTCACCGCCATCGGCGAGACCGCGTTCGGCTCGCTGTGGCGCTACACCGGAGACGTGACCGATGTCGTTGAGCAGCCGGCGCCGAGTCTGCAGCTCATCGTCTTCGGTATTGTCTTCGGCGCGGCGGCGCTGCTCGCCATCCCGACGGCAACCCGCCGACGTCCGGTCGCCGCGTCATCGGGCGACGAGAACCCCGCCGACACCTTCGAGGAGGATGAGAATGCCTGAGCGCGCAGTCATCGTCACCTCCCGCGTCGTCGCCGGTGTGGTTGGGATCGCCGTTGCGGCCGCGGCCATCACCGGTGCGGCCCTGCTGCCCCTCCCCACCCTGCAGCGCACCCCCGCCAGTGTCGCGGTGACCCCGCAGCCCGCCGACAAGCAGCTGGTCTGCCCTGGCGCCGTGCTGCAGCTGGGTGACATCGGCGGACAGAATGCCTCCGTGGCCTCGCCCATCGGCGCGCCGACGCTCTCGCTCGCGGCCAGCGCGGGCAACTACGCCACCGACAGCCTGCGGCAGCAGGGCGCCGCAGCGGATGCGCAGGGGTATCCCACGCTCGTCACCGCACCCGCTGCCACCGAGGCCCGCATCGCCGGCGCTCAGTATCAGACCGTCAACCTGGACGACTACCGCGGCCTTGCCGCGGCGGCCTGCGCGCAGCCGAGCAGCGACACCTGGCTCGTGGGTGGCTCCACCGCCGTCGGACGCACGACCCTGATCACCCTCGCCAACCCCGGCACCGTCGACTCCACGGTCTCGCTCGAGCTCTTCTCCGGCGACGGAGCTGTCGAGGCGCCAGGGCTCACCGGCATCGTGGTGGCCGCGAACGGCCAGCGGGTGCTCTCGCTCGCCGGCTTCGGACCGGGGCTGCCGAACCTCACCGTGCATGTCACCAGTCGCGGCGGTCCGGTGGTCGCCACCCTGCAGGAGTCGATCGTGCGCGGCATCGAGCCGGGCGGCGTCGACCTCATCGGCACCACCTCCGCGCCGAACACCGTCAACGTGATTCCGGGTGTGCTCGTGCTGCAGGCTGACGCGGTCGCGGGTCGTCTGGGAGAAGAGGGCTTCAGCGACCTCGACACCGTGCTGCGGGTCTACGTGCCCGGCGATGTGGCGGTGCAGGCGAGCGTTCGCGTCATCCCCGAGGGTGACCTGCTCACCGGTGCGTCCTTTGACCTCGTGCTCGACCCCGGGGTGGTCAGCGACGTGCCCATCGAGGGGCTCGTCGACGGCAGCTACTCCGTGGTGGTGGAGACGAGCGTTCCGGTGGTGACCGCGATGCGCGTGTCGACCGTCGCGGCGACCTCGAGTGGATCGACCCCGGCGAAAGCGGCTGACGTCGCCTGGTTCGCCGCGGCGACGGTGCTCTCGGAGTCGGTGTTCGCATCCGTTGCGTCTGGACCGGGGGCGAGCCTGCATCTCGTCAACCCCGGGGATTCGGCCGCGACCGTCACTGTTGGCGCGACCACCGTCAGCGTGGCCGCGGGCGCGAGTGTCACCGTGCCGGTCACGCAGGGCGAGAGTCTGAGCATCACCGGCGCCGAGGGGCTATTCGGCAGCATCAGCTTCGGGTCAGCGGGCCGACTGGCGAGCTACCTGCTCAGCTCGGTGGCCAACAGCGAGGCGCCGGTCACGGTCTACCCGGGCTAGAAGTGGCGAAAGCGCTCGGGCGCGAGATCCCACGGGTCTTTGCCGAGCAGCTCGGCGACGGCGCGAAAGACGCAGGACTCCACCATCATGCGGCGGTGCGGCTCGTCGTACTTGTGCAACCGCGAGAGGCGCTCGATCGGCAGGCGGTAGAGCACGACGCGGCGCTCGTCGGCGAAGACGCGCCAGCGGTCGAGACCGGGCGATCCACCGAGCTCGGCGGGCAGACCCGCGACCTCGAAGGTGACGGATGCGAGCTCGTCTGGCCAGACATCCTTGAGGTACTCCGCGGTCGACGCCACCGTCATGTCGAAGAGGTCCGCGCGGCTGCGCAGCAGCGGAAGATGCGGGCCGGTGACGGCGGCGCGGATGCCTCGGCCGTGCCGGTCGCGGTAGCCCGCGCGGGTCGGCATCGAAGCCGAACTGCGTCGCGAGCGTGCCATGCCCCCGATTCTAGTCGCGCGGCCTAGGCTGAAACCGATGAGCGAGAGACCGTGCAGCAAGGTGGCGTGCAACGCAGGCGCCATCGCGACGCTCACCTATGTCTACGCGGATTCCATGGCCGTTCTCGGGCCCCTGAGCCGCACCTTCGAGCCGCACAGCTACGACCTCTGTGCCAAGCACGCGGAGCGCCTGTCGGTGCCGCAGGGCTGGCAGGTCATTCGGCACGCGGTGCTCGACGCCAGCTAGCGCGGCGGAAAGCGGTGCGGCAGGCCGGTGAGCACCGGCTTCAGCTGCTCCAGCCGGCGCTGCTGCAGCTGCAGGGCCGCGTACTCGCGGTCTCGGCGCAGGGAGGCGACGGCGGCGAGAAAGAGCTCTGCATCCACCGCTGGCAGCGGCGAGACGTAGATCGAGGCCTCGTTCGCCAGCTCGCGGCCGAGGCGCACCCGGGTCTCGGGGCTGAGTCCCCGCGCCTGGGCGAGGTAGTGGGCGATGCGGCGCGAGAGGGCGTCAGGCATGCGCGCGACGTCGGCCGTCTTCGACCACGCGATGAGGGGAAGGGGTACGCCGTAGACCGGGGTGACGATCTCGGGGATGCGCTCGTGCTGGCTGTAGGTGCCGGCCAGCAGGTCGCCGAGGCGCTTGGCTCGGCCGTTGAGCAGGCCGACCAGCAGCGCGCCGCCGCCAAAGCTCATGTAGACCTCGAGCACCGCAACGACACCGCGGATCGCCGCGTGCCGCAGCCCGATGGCACCGCCGTCGTCGCGCACGATGCGAGCCCCGACCGCGAGCTTGCCCAGCGACTTGCCGTGCGACAGCACCTCGACCGTCACCGGGATCACGAGGATGAACAGCACCAGCCCGGCCACGCCGACAGCGGTCGCGAGCGCATCGTCGATGCGTGCGCTCTGGGCGGCGAGCGAGAAGATGAAGAGGCCGAGAAAGTAGCCGCCGAAGTAGACGATGAAGTCAATCGCCGCGCCGCCCGCCCGCAGGATGAACCCGGCCGGCCGCAGGTCGAGGGCGACCGCCTCGCCGGTGATGAGCTCGTCGTTCTGCTCCTCGTACTCCACCGAATCGGTGGCAGAGAGCGTGGCCATGCCATCATCTAATCAGATGGATATCGACGCATACACAGCCGCGCATCGCGATGAGTGGCAGCGCCTTGCCCAGCTCGGCAAGAAGGGCCACTTCACCGGCACCGAGGCCGACGAGCTCATCGACCGCTACCAGGCCGGCGCTGCCCAGCTCAGCGCGATCCGCAGCACGGCCGGGCAGTCGATACAGGGCGACCGGCTCTCGCTCTACCTGTCGCGGGCGCGGCTGCGCTTCACCGGGACTCCGGCCAATGTGCTCAGCAGAATGCCCGCCTTCTTTCTTCGCGCAATTCCGGCGGCGCTCTACCGCATCCGCTGGCTGAGCCTCGCGCTCACCCTCGCCACTGTCGTCATCGCGGTGCTCTACTACGTGTGGGCGACGAACGACCCGCGGGTGCTCGCCACCATCGGATCCGACAGCCAGCTCGAGCAGTACGCGAAGGAGGACTTCGTCAACTACTACTCCGAGAACTCCGGAACGTCGTTCACCAGCTTCGTCTGGACCAACAACGCCTGGCTCGCCGCGCAGTGCGTCGCCTTCGGCGTCACCGGCGTCTACCCGCTCTACATCATCTTCAGCAACGCCGCGATGATGGGGCAGATCGCCGCGGTCATGGACAACTACGACCGACTGGATGTCTTCTTCCTCTACATCGCACCGCACGGCCAGCTGGAGCTGTACTCCATCTTCGTCGCCGGCGCTGCGGGCCTGGCGATCTTCTGGTCATGGGTGGTTCCCGGAGCGCAGACCCGCGCGGCCTCCCTCGCCGCGGGTGGCCGGTCGCTCATCACCGTCGCCATCGGACTCGTCATGTCGCTCTTCGTCAGCGGCATCATCGAGGGCTTCGTCACCCGGCAGGAGTGGCCGTGGCCGATCAAGATCGGCATCGGCACGGTCGCGCTGCTGGCCTTTCTCGCGTACCAGTGGATTCTGGGCGGGCGTGCGTACCGCGCTGGTGAGACCGGCGACCTCGACGAGTTCGAGGCTGGGGCCAAGCAGATCGTCGCAGGGTAGCCGTGCCAATCACACCGCTGCTTGGCCTGTTCGCCGGAATCGCCCTGCTTGCGGCGGGGGTGTTGGCGGCGGTCTTCGCTCGCGT
>JBIIAR010000149.1:0-6161 GCA_044239765.1 Microbacteriaceae bacterium | reverse complement strand
GTTGTCGCGCGCGGCCTGCTCACGAGCGAGGCGGCGCAGCTCGGCCGGGCTCGACCCGGACCAGAACTTGAGGTCTTCGGGGCGCACCGACGGCTCGGGGCGGGTCATGTCGTCCTCGTCCCAGTACGGCGGCGGCGGCGGAGTCTGCGCCACAGGAGCGGCGGGCGCGACCGCGGCAGGTGCGGCAATCGCCGCAGGCATGGCAACCGCCGCGGAGACAGCCGGAACCGCGGGCGGCGCCACAACAGCAGCCGGCGCCACCTGGGCGAAGTCGAAGGTGCTCGGCTCCTCAACGCGCGACTGGGCGCGAGGCGCCTCGATCTCGTTGAGAGTGGTCGAGACGGGCTGGCGCGGCGGGGTCGGCGCGTGCGAGGCCTGCGGCTGCACGGGAATCACCGTCGGCTCGTCTTCCTTCCACGCGTAGCGCGGAGGCTGCTGCATGACGATGGTCTCTGGCTCGGCAGAAACCTGCTCGGTCCAGCCGTAGCTGTTCCACCAGCGAAGCTGCGGGTGACCGAGTGGATCGGGGTACCAGCCGGCCGGAGCGCGGAACTCGTCTTGCGACACGATGAAAACCCCCGAAGAGATGTGGATGAATAAGGAACGCTCCCCATCGAGACGCTTTCTGCATTATATTTGCGCGCCATCCCATAAAGCACGTGCATTTCACGAACTGGACCACCCCCGTTCACGGGGCGCTACTGTGACGAGGTGAAGCGAATCATCACGCTGGTGGCCGTGCCTCTGCTCGCAGCGCTTGGTGTTCTTCCCGCATCGGCCGCCACGGCTGCCCCGCCGGTGCGTGCCGACACGAGCGATTTCACCTTCGAGTCGTTCAGCGCTGACTACACGCTGACGCGCGATGCCGATGGGCTCGCCAAGCTGAAAGTCGTCGAGACTCTTGTCGCGGTGTTCCCCGACTACGACCAGAATCGCGGAATCCTTCGCACCATCCCGAAGTACTACGGCAACTCGCCGCTCAACCTCAGCGACTTCTCGGTGCGCGACGAGAACGGCAACGCCGTCTACTTCGAGCAGACGGACATCGACACCAGCTACGACGGATCCAACGCCTACGAGTACCGCGCCGTCGAGCTCGCCCTCGGAACCGACGAGTACGTGCACGGTCGCGTGACCTACGTCATCTCGTACACGGCTCACAACGTGGTGCGCAACTTCGACGACTCCGGCAACGACGAGTTCTACTGGGACATCAACGGCACCGAGTGGGCGCAGAGCTTCGGGCGGGTGAGCGTCGATCTTCACGTGGACGATGAGCTCGCAGGCTCCCTCACCGGAGATGCCGCCTGCTACTGGGGCTACTACGAGTCCGAGAACAGCTGCGCGGTCGCCACCCCGCAGCCGGGAGAGTTCTCGGCGAGCGTCGCCGACCTCGGCCCGTACTCGAATGTGACCATCGCCGTCGAGTTCGAGGGAAGCACCTTCGTTCAGCCCGACGTGCCGCAGAACAGCTGGATTATCGCCAAGGCTCCGTTCTGGCTGCTGCTGGCAGCCATCGCGCTGCTGGTCGCGGCCATGGTCGTGCGCTTCGGACTGTGGCGTGATGCGGCCGGCCGAGGCATCATCATCCCGCAGTACACAACCCCAGAGAACCGCGACCTGCTCGAGGCGGGCGACCTCATCGAGCGTGAGTCGACGGCACTGGCGGCGCAGTTCGTCGATCTCGCCGTTCGCGGACTCGTGCAGGTCGTCGACCTCCACCCCGACCGACCCGGCTACGGGGAGGCCGACAAGTACGCGCTCGACTTCGTGACGAAGGAGGGGGCGACGGCGGCAGAGATGAAGATCCTGCACATCCTCTTCGACAACCTGGAGGAGCCGGGGGAGCGCAAGCAGCTCGGCTCGCTTGCCGCCTCCATCGGCGCCTCGCTCTATGACCAGACTGCCCGCGCGCGACGCGACAACATCAAGCACCGCCTGCGCGAACAGCCCGGCGGACAGATCGACCGGTGGCTGCGCTGGGCGGGACTCGCGATCTTCGCCGGATACATCGCGATCCTGTTGTGGACTTTCTCTGTCGACATCGATGCCGGCCCCATGATCGGCTTCGCCATCGGATCGGTGGTGGTGGTGCTGATGTCCTTCGGCATCCTCACCAAGCCCTACCTGCTCTCGAAGACCGGCGCGGAGGCCTGGGAGTACCTCGTCGGCATGCGTGACTACCTCCGCCTCGCCGAGGAGGACCGGCTTCGTGTGCTCCAGAGCCCACAGGGCGCCGAGCGGGTGGTCATGTCTGACAGGCGCGCGGTCGTCAAGCTGCACGAGAAGCTACTGCCCTACGCCGTGCTCTGGGGCATTGAGAGGGAGTGGTCGCAGCAGCTGGAGGTGGAGTACCAGGGCATCGCCGAGAGTCCGGCTTGGGTCGGCAACGACCTGGCGACCGTCGATCTCGGCACCATGATCTCGGACTTCTCCCGCACCAGCACGACATCCGTGCGTCCGCTTGCACCACCCCCGTCGAGCGGCGGTGGTGGCGGAGGCAGCTCGTGGTCGAGTGGAGGCGGCTCGAGCTTCTCGAGCGGTTCGAGCGGCGGAGGGTTCTCTGGCGGCGGTGGTGGTGGCGGAGGCGGCGGGGGCCGTTAGGATTCCGTTCAGTGGATGTTCACCTGATAGTCGCGCTAGTCATCGTGCTGGCTCTCGTTTTCGACTTCACTAACGGCTTCCACGACACAGCGAACGCCATGGCGACGCCGATCGCGACCGGCGCCCTCAAGCCGAAGACGGCGGTGCTTCTCGCGGCGATCCTCAACTTCGTCGGCGCCTTCCTCAGCACCGAGGTGGCGAAGACTATCTCGGGCGGCCTCATCAATGAGGGCGAGGCCGGTGTCATCTTCGGTCCAGAGCTGATCTTCGCGGGTCTCGTCGGAGCGATCCTGTGGAATCTCTTCACCTGGCTGCTCGGCCTCCCCAGCTCGTCGAGCCATGCGCTCTTCGGCGGGCTCATCGGCGCGGCTGTCGTCGGCGCCAGCATCAACGCCGGATCTGTCGACTTCGCCATCATCAACGGCGGCGTCTTCGTCACCAAGATCCTCATCCCCGCCGCACTCGCCCCGCTGACCGCGGGCCTGGTCGCCTTCATCGCAACGAAGATCGCCTTCGCGATCACCCGCAAGCGGGAACGCGATGGATTCAAGCGCGGCCAGATCTTCACGTCATCGCTCGTCTCGCTCGCCCACGGCACCAATGACGCGCAGAAGACCATGGGCGTCATCACCCTCGCGCTCATCGCCGCCAACATGCAGGAGGCGGGAACCGGCCCCACGATCCTCGTCATCGCCGCCTGCGCACTCGCGATCGCCGCCGGCACCTACTCGGGCGGCTGGCGCATCATCAAGACACTCGGCAAGGGCATCACCGACGTCGAGCCCGCACAGGGATTCGCCGCAGAGGCCGCCACGACGGCGACGATCCTTGCCTCCTCCACGGTGGGTTTCGCCCTCTCGACCACGCAGGTCGCCTCCGGCTCGGTCATCGGCACCGGCCTGGGCCGCAAGGGCGCCTCGGTGCGCTGGCGTACCGCCGGGCGCATCGCCGCTGGCTGGGTGATCACGATCCCCGCGGCCGCGATCGTCAGTGGGCTCGCTGCCTTCGCCGTGAGCGCGGGCTTCTGGGGCATCATCGGCGTCGCTGTGGTCGCTGCGGCAGCGATCCTCGGCATCTTTCTCTACTCGCGCCGCAGCAAGGTCGACCACCGCACCTTCCACCAGCCCGAGCCCGGCGTCTTCGTCGCGCCCAAGCCGCGCCGCGTCAAGAAGCCCAAGCGTGCGCCGAAGCCGCTGCAGGTCAAGGCCAAGCAGCAGCCGAAGAAATCGTCGAAGAAGAAGGGCAAGAAGTGACCATCGCCTGGGGTGACTTCGTTACCGTCATCATCGCGTCGCTCGTCGCGGCGAGCCTGCTCGTCACCCTCTTCTCGCTCGGCCTTCGTCTCGGCGACGGCGCTGCTCCGTGGCGCAAGCCGGCCTCTGTCGCGATGTTCGCGCTCTGCGGCCTTCTCGTCGCCATCGGCATCTTCCTCATCGTGCCCGCGCTGCATTCCGCCGTGCTTGGCTGATATTCGGCGATTTCCTGTTCCAACTTCCTAGAGTGTGCGCGTGAGGCGCACCTAGGGTGGTTGTGTGACCACGACGCGCACAGAGTCCGACTCCCTTGGATCGATGGAGATCCCCACCGAGGCCTACTGGGGCATCCACACGGCTAGGGCACTGGAGAACTTTCCGATCACGCGGCGCGCGATCCACGTGTATCCCGATCTCGTGGTCGCCCTCGTGCGCGTGAAGCAGGCCGCGGCACGTGCCAACGTCGAACTGGGCGCGCTCGACGCCGAGAAGGGCCGCATCATCGACGCGGTCTGCGAAGAGATCGTTGGCGGCGCGCTGCACAAGGAGTTCTGCGTCGGCGTCATTCAGGGCGGCGCTGGCACGAGCACGAACATGAACACCAACGAGGTCATCGCCAACCGCGGACTCGAGCTCATGGGGCACCAGCGCGGCGAGTACCAGTACCTGCACCCGATCGACGACGTCAACCGCAGTCAGAGCACGAACGACGTGTACCCGACCGCCATCAAGCTGGCGATGGTGCTCGGCACCCAGCGTCTGCTCGTCGAGCACCGCCTGCTGACGAAGTCGTTCCGCGACAAGGGGCACGAGTTCAACGACGTGCTCAAGATCGGCCGCACGCAGCTGCAGGACGCCGTGCCGATGACCCTCGGCCAGGAGTTCCGGGGATTCGCCGTCACCCTCGCCGAGGACTACGACCGCCTCAGCGAGGTGATCCCGCTGCTCAACGAGATCAACATGGGCGCCACGGCGATCGGCACGGGAATCACCGCGGATCCCCGATATGCGGAGGCCGTGCGGCGCCAGCTGGTTGAGAACACGGGCATCGAGATGGAGACGGCTCCCGATCTGATCGAGGCGACATCCGATGCGGGGGTCTTCATGACCCTCAGCGGCACGCTCAAGCGCGCGGCCGTCAAGCTCTCGAAGATCTGCAACGACCTTCGCCTCACCTCGAGCGGACCGCAGGCGGGTCTCGGCGAGATCATGCTGCCGCCGCGACAGGCGGGCTCGAGCATCATGCCCGGCAAGGTCAACCCGGTGATCCCCGAGGTCGTCAACCAGGTCGCCTTCTCGATTATCGGCGCGGATGCGACGGTCACCGCCGCGGCGGAGGCCGGCCAGCTGCAGCTGAACGCCTTCGAGCCCGTCATCACGCACAGCATCCTGCAGTCCCTCATGTGGCTGACGAACGCGTGCTACACGCTGCGCGTGAACTGCGTCGACGGCATCACCGCCAACTACTCGCGTCTCGCCGCGCAGGTGGAGTCGTCGGTCGGCGTCGTCACCGCACTCACTCCCTACATCGGCTACGCAGCCTCGGCCAAGCTCGCCCACGAGGCGCTGACGACCAACGCGTCGATCGCCGAGCTCGTTGTGGCAGCCGGGCTGATGGAGGCGGACGACGTCGCACGGGTGCTCTCACCCGAGCGCCTCAGCGGCATGGTGCCCGCAACAGGCGCCCTGATAATCCCGGGCTGATCGCTGCCGAGGTCGAAGTACGCTGGATGCGTGACCGACGTGCAATCCCGAACCGATGTTGTCTCGCTGCTGGCCGCCGAACTGGGCGAGGTCGTCTCCACCGACCCGGCAGAGCTCGACGCCGCGCGCGCAGACCAGTCGGGCCACGTCGCCACGGGAACACCGCTCGCCATCGTGCACGCCACCACCGTCGAGCACGTGCAGGCGACGATGCGCATCGCCACCGCCACGCACACTCCCGTCGTCACCCGCGGCGCAGGCACCGGCCTCGCCGGATCCGCCAACGCGGGCCAGGGCGAGATCGTGCTCTCGACTGCGCGCATGACCCGCATCATCGAGGTGCTCGCCGACGACGAGCTCGCGGTCGTCGAGCCCGGCATCATCAACGCCGACCTCAACGCCGCGCTCGCCGAGAAAGGGCTGTGGTGGGCGCCGGACCCCGCGAGTCGCGCTATCTCGACCGTCGGCGGCAACATCGCCACCAACGCCGGTGGGCTGCTCTGCGTCAAGTACGGCGTGACGCGCGAGGCCGTGCTCGGACTCAAGGTGGTGCTGGCGGATGGCCGCCTGATCCAGCTGGGCCACCGCACGATCAAGGGC
>JBIIAR010000147.1:0-6227 GCA_044239765.1 Microbacteriaceae bacterium | reverse complement strand
CACGGTGGGGCATCAGGCGGGCGACGGCCTTGAGCTGCCCCTGCTCCGTCATCGGGCCGAGATACACCAGGTCGACCTTCTCGCTGACGAAGGCGGGAGTGTCTGTGAGTCCGGTGCGAACGATGCGGGCATCGGGACGGCACTGCGAGAGGTAGCCGATGTTCGCGTTGTCGCCGTGCAGGTTCGCGATCTCGGGATACAGCATCTCGATGGTCAGGCTCATGCGCGCTCCCCCAGTCGGATGCGCAGGCGCTGCTGAACGGGGTTGCCGGTGATGAGCGCGTTGTGCACGCTGTGGAGGTTGAAGACGGCATCCGCTCCAGTGAGCTCGATGACGTCGGCCGCCTCGATCTCGTCAACGACCGTCACGATGCGTGCGGGGTCGACGCCGGCGATGGCGAGCCGCAGGGCCTGGTCGTGACGACGCACTCCCCCGACGACGATCTGGTCGAAGGTGCCGTCGGCGAGGTACTCGTAGTCGGCGTCGTAGATCCACGCCGTGTTCTCGACGTCGGTGGTGCGCTCGCTCACCTCGTCGATGTTAAGCACGACCGCCTTGCGCCCCGCGAAGGTGCTGAGGTACTCGAAGGCCCGCGAGCAGGCGACCCCCACCAGGCCCTTGGTGAGCTGCCGCACCAGCTTCACCCCGTTGATCTGCTCGGCAGCCGTGCGGGTCGTCGGCGGCTGCAGGGTGTCGAAGGCGCGCACGATGCGATCCCGCTCGACGCCGAGCCTGTCGAGCACCGCGGCGACCGCGATCTCGTTGTAGACGTTGACGATGTTCGCGTTGATGAGCCGAGCCTCGCGCTCGTCGCCGTCGAGCGAGAGCGTCACCCGGTCGCCGACGACCGCGATCGCGCGGTACGGCGCGTCGGGCGAGCGGAAGCCGCAGTTCGGGCAGTGCACGCGTCCGATGTGGTTGAAGCGCCAGTAGTCCCAGTCGAGACCGTGGTCGCAGACCGGGCAGATGGCGACATCCACCGCGGCACCGGCCGGCTGGGTCGTGTCGGTCGGCAGACGCTCGACCGAGAAGAAGGTGCGCGGGTTCGCGTCGGTGCCGAGGGCAGCGGTGATGAGGTCGTCGGCGTTGAGCACGAGGCTGGTGCGCTCGGGCAGCGACGACGACAGGATCCAGGCGATGTAGTCCGGGTGGGCGTTGCGCTTGATGGAGTCCCGCGTGAGGTTCATGCAGACCAGCAGGTCGGGGTCCAGCCCGCGCAGAATCAGCTTGGCGGAGCGCTCGTCCATCTCGATGACCGCGATGTCAGCGCGCGGCTTTCCCGTCCAGGTGACCGCCGAGATCAGGGTTGCGGCTACTCCAGCTGCAATGTTCGACCCGTTGCGGTTGCTCGCCACGCGCAGGCCCTCGCCCTCGAGCGCCTCGGCGAGCAGGTTCGACACCGTCGTCTTGCCGTTGGTGCCGGTGACAGCGACCACACGAGACGGATGCCGAATCGCCCCGATGACCCCCGGGTGAATCTTTCGGGCGATGAGACCCGGCACATGCGTGCCGGCCCGACCGAGCAGCCGAAGCCCCAGTGCTGAGAGCTTGGCTGCCCAGATAGCGAGCAGAACCCGCATCGTCGACCTACTCGAGGTAGTCGCGCAGGGACTGCGACCGCGAGGGGTGACGCAGCTTGGCCATGGTCTTCGACTCGATCTGGCGAATGCGCTCGCGGGTGACACCGAAGGTGTCGCCGATCTGGTCGAGGGTCTTCGGCATGCCGTCGCCGAGTCCGAAGCGCATGCGGATCACGCCCGCCTCGCGCTCTGACAGGGAGTCGAGCAGGCTCTCGAGCTGCTTCTGCAGCATGGTGAAGCCCACAGCGTCGGCCGGAACGACGGCCTCGGTGTCCTCGATGAGGTCTCCGAACTCGCTGTCGCCGTCCTCGCCGAGCGGGGTGTGCAGCGAGATCGGCTCGCGGCCGTACTTCTGCACCTCGATGACCTTCTCCGGGGTCATGTCGAGCTCGCGGCTCAGCTCTTCCGGGGTGGGCTCGCGACCGAGGTCCTGCAGCATCTGGCGCTGAACGCGGGCGAGCTTGTTGATGACCTCGACCATGTGCACGGGGATGCGGATGGTGCGCGCCTGGTCGGCCATGGCGCGCGTGATCGCCTGGCGGATCCACCACGTCGCATAGGTCGAGAACTTGAAGCCCTTGGTGTAGTCGAACTTCTCAACCGCACGAATGAGGCCGAGGTTGCCCTCCTGGATGAGGTCGAGAAACTGCATTCCGCGACCGGTGTAGCGCTTGGCGAGCGACACGACGAGACGCAGGTTGGCGCCGAGCAGGTGGCTCTTGGCACGGGCGCCGTCTTTCGAGACCCAGATGAGCTCGCGGCCGAGCTGCGACTTCTTCTCGGCGTCTGACATGGTCGAGAGCTTGTCATCGGCGAAGAGACCGGCCTCGATGCGCATCGCAAGCTCGACCTCCTCTGCGGCGTTGAGCAGCGCGACCTTGCCGATCTGCTTGAGGTAGTCCTTGACCGGGTCAGCGGTGGCACCGGTGATCGCGGACGAGTAGACGGGGATGTCGTCGTCTTCGTCGGCGATCGAGATGACGAGCGCGCCCGTGGGCAGCTCCTCGTCTTTGCCGGTGGACTTCTCGTCATCGGAGTCGTCGTCGGTGTCCTCGGCGTCAGCGTCGTCAGCGACGACCACGTCTGCCACGACAACGACAGCCTCGGCCTCGTCGTCTTCCTCGATCTCGACGACAACATCCTCGTCGTCGATCTCCTCGTCATCCTCGCCTGCCTTGGCCTTCGCCTTGCTGGCCTTGGCGGGAGCCGCCTTCGCCGGAGCCGCCGCCGCGGGGGCCTTCTTGGCCGGGGCACGCTTGGCCTTGGGAGCTACGGGGTCGACGCTGACCTCGGCGTCCGTGGGCTCGAGAGTCGCAGTCTTAGTTCGGGTTGCCATTTCAACACCTTTCTGGGGTTCCAGGCACCGTTCCGATGCTTTTTAGGCACCGAAGGGCAGCACTAAGACCCATGTCAAGTCCTCTGCCGTTGCGCGATGAATGACGCTTCGCAACACGGGGACAAAACCGGGTCTTGCCTCAATTATTGCACGCTTTGCGCACATGACTCGCCACAGCTGTCTACTGCTGGTGCTACGAGGACGCACCGGGCTTCTTGCGCCAGGCCCTGATGAGTGCAACCCACAGAGGGGCCACCTGTATTCCCTCTTCCTCGTGCAGCTTGCGGCGCGTTCGGCGGCGGGCGACGACGAGAAAGACGAGGCCGATGCCGACCACGACGAACTGCACGAGAAAGGCGATACGGAACGAGTCGAGGGAGTAGAGAACCGCAGGGTCCCCCGATCCCCCGCTGAGCAGGTCGAGCACGAGGCCCACGAGCAGCATCATGACGAAGGTGGCGAAGAACCCGCCGACGTTGACAATCCCGCTGGCCGAGCCGAGGCTGCGTGCGGGGTTGAACATGCGCGCGAAGTCGAAGCCGATGAGCGACCCCGGGCCACCGATGGCGACAACCACGAGCAGCACGACGACGAGCCAGAGCGGCGGCTGGCCCGGCCAGAGCAGCACCGCGCTCCACGCGATGCCCATGGCGAGAACGATGCCGAGCACGATGTTGCTGCGGCGGTAGGGGTAGCGCGCGCTCAGCAGCCCGAGGATCGGACCGAAGACCACGGCGGAGGCGGTGATCAGGGTGAGCAGGGCTGCCGCTCCCGTCGGGCCGTAGCCGAGGGCGACCGAGAGAAATGGGAAGCCCCAGAGCAGCGAGAGCATCGTCGCACTCGACTGGGTGACGTAGTGCGACCAGAAGCCGAGCTGGGTGCCGGGGCGCGCGAGGGCCTCCCGCAGCGATCGCAGCGGGGTCGAGCGGATCGTGATCGGCCCGGTGGGCAGGTTGGCATCCGGGCTGTTCCTGACAACGGCAAGCACGACCACGAAGGCGACGACCGACAGGCTGGCGGCGGTGACGTAGGCCGGGGTCCAGCCTGCGGTGTGCAGAAGGAAGGAGAGGGGCAGCGCCGAGAGCAGCTGGCCGAGCTGGCCGACGGTTCCCATCGACTGCGTGAGAAAAGGCAGGATGCGGCCGCTGAACCACCCGGCGACCAGGCGCTGCACCGAGATGAAGGTCATGGCATCGCCCGCGCCCAGCAGGATGCGGCCCACGACCGCGACGCCGATGGACGGCGCGAAGGCGAGAACGAGCTGCCCCACGACCATGAGCGCTGCTCCCGAGAGGATGAGCCTGCGCGGCCCTACACGGTCGAGCACGACTCCGACCGGAATCTGCAGGGACGCGTAGACGATGATCTGCACGACCGCGAGACTCGACAGCGCGGCGGCCTGCACATCGAAGCGCTGCGTCGCATCGACGCCGGCGATGCCGAGCGAGGTGCGCTGCATGACACCCACGAGATAGGCGAAGGTGCCGACCGAAACGACCAGCCAGGCGCGTTTCGAGTTCACTCTTCCAGACTAGCTAGCGCTGGAGTCCTCGATGTTTCCCCGACTGGCGAGAAAGTTCTCGAGCTCGGTGGCGATGTCGTCGGCGCTGGGCAGCTCGCCGTCCTGATCGGTCAGGGGCGACCGCAGCGGGTTGTCGAGCATGTAGCTGTCGTGTCGCTCTTCGAGAGTCGCAACCAGTTTGGCGAGCTCGCCGTTGGTCTCGAGCTGCTCGCCGATGCGGGCCACGAAGTCCCGGCCCTCGTCGCGCAGGCCGTCGGTCGGGAAGATGAGGCCGGTCGCCGCGCTGATCGACTCGAGGGCCTTCACCGCGGCGAGCGGGTACTCCGTGTCGGCGAGGTAGTGCGGAATGAGCAGCACGAAGCCGGCGGTCGGGTGCCCGGCCTGCTGCAGGCGGTACTCAACGAGGTGCAGCGCGTTGGCGGGCACCTGGGTGTGCGGCTTCCAGACCGACATGGCGTCGGTGAGCTCCATGCGGTTGCCGCTGACGGTGACGCCGATCGGGCGCGTGTGCGGCACCGGCATGGGGATCGCGTGCACCCAGGTCGTCGTCTTCACCTGGAACCGGTCGACGAGGTCGAGAACCGCGGCGGTGAAGGCCTCCCACTGAAAGTCGGGCTCGAAGCCCGTCAGCAGCAGAAACTGCTGGCCGATCTCGTCTTTCGCGAGGTAGAGGTTGAGCGAGGCCGGCTGGTAGTCGGTGAGGTGCGTCTGGTCGAAGTAGATCGTGGGGCGGCGCGCGCGGTAGTCGAGCAGAGCGTCGACGTCGAACTCGGCGATGATCTCGGGGTCGAGGGTGTCGAGCAGGTAGTCGCTCAGCTGGGTGACGCCCGATCCGGCGTCGGCGAAACCGGTGAGACCGGCGACCAGGGGAAGGCCCATGGGCACGAACTCGGATGCCGCGGTGAGTTCGTAGAGATCGTCCGGGTTGCGCATTCTTCAACTCTAGACGCGGGGTATGTGCGCTTACCGGCGCGTGCACCGCCACCCGTCATGCCCTGAGCGAACAGGCTCCTACGATTGGTGGATGACCGTTCCCACACTCACCGTCACCACCGCCGCCCTCGCCACCGTCGAGGCCGACGTGCTCGTCATCGCGGCCAAGCGATCGGATGACGGACCCCAGCTGCTGACAGACGACCCGGCGCTGCTGGCCCTGCAGCCGTCACTCGCGCTGGTGGGAGTCACCGCATCCACCGACGAGGTGCGCCGCCTGCCCCTCGTGGGCTTCGCCGCCAAGAGCCTCGCGGTGGTCGGACTCGGCGCCGACTACACGGTCAACGACCTGCGGCTCGCCGCCGGTGCGGCGACACGCCAGCTCAAGGGCGTCGGGTCGATCGCCCTCGCGCTGCCGACGACCGACGACGAGGGCGTGCTCGCTGTGCTCGAGGGAGCGGCCATCGGCGCCTACGCCTACACCGAGCACCGTCACAGCTCGCTCGCCGCCACAAAGCTGCCCGCGTCGCGCGTCACCGTCGTCGGGTCGGACGACGCGGCACTCGCCGAGCGCGCGACGGTCATCGGCACCGCGCTGCACCGGGTGCGCGACCTGGTCATGGCGCCGCCCTCGCACCTCTACCCCGAGACCCTCGCCCAGGCCGCGGTTGACGCTGCGGAAGGCACCGATGTGACGGTGGAGGTACTTCGCGAGGCGGAGCTCGAGGCCGGGGGCTTCGGGGGAATCCTCGGAGTCGGAAGAGGATCCGTTCGCCCGCCGCGACTCGTCAAGCTCAGCTACTCCCCCGCGGGCGCCACGAAGCACCTCTCCCTCGTCGGCAAGGGCATCACCTT